>CANCPA010000115.1 GCA_947379895.1 Chitinophagaceae bacterium
GGCCTTTCTACTTTATAGTAGTTGCCGATGCACGTGCACCGAGAGATGGTAAATTCATCCAAAAAATCGGTACTTACAACCCGTTGACAGTCCCTGCGACAATTCAGTTAGACCGTCAGAAAGCATTAGAGTGGTTGCACAAAGGTGCAGTACCAACTGATACAGTACGTAGAATCCTTTCTTTCAAAGGAGTATTGTTCTTGAAGCATTTGTTACGCGGAGTAAAACTTGGTTTATTTGATGATGCCACCGCAATGGTGAAGTTCCAGGAATGGCATATTCAGCATGAAGCTGATACCAACCGAAGAGCTGAGGCACACAAAAAAGCTCAGAAAGAACGCCGTAACCAACCATTTGTACGTAAAGTTGCTGAACCTGTTGCTGAAACAGAAGTTCCAACTGAAGTTAAAGCGGAAGGTGAAGAAGCATAAGCTCTTTAAAAGCCTTTTAAAAGCCCCACCATTCAATGGTATGGGGCTTTTTTATTAACATACACTCACTAAAACATCTGTGCTGTTACATTTGCACAATTTTTAAAAGTAATGAGCAATAAATTGAATTCTAACGAGTCTATTAGGTCTAAAAAAAAGAAAGTAATTGTATTAGGTAGTGGTCCAAACAGAATTGGACAAGGTATTGAGTTTGATTATTGCTGTGTACACGGTCTACTAGCTATTAAAGAATGTGGCTATGAAGCAATAATGGTTAACTGCAACCCTGAAACTGTTTCTACTGACTTTGACATGGCCGACAAACTTTATTTTGAGCCTGTATTTTGGGAACACCTGTGGGAGATTATCGAACTTGAACAGCCTGAAGGAATAATAGTACAACTCGGCGGACAAACAGCCTTAAAGCTAGCAAAACGCCTACACGAAAAAGGAATTAAAATAATTGGAACTAGCTTCGACAGCATGGATATTGCAGAAGATCGAGGTCGATTCAGTGATTTATTGAAAGAATTAGAAATTCCTTATCCCGAATATGGTACCGCATACACTGCCGAAGAAGCAATTGAAGTCGCTAATAGTGTTGGATATCCTGTATTAGTTCGTCCTAGCTATGTACTTGGTGGTCAGAGAATGAGAATTGTAATTAACGACGAAGAAGTTGAAAAAGCAGTCATTAGCTTATTAAAACATATTCCCGACAATAAAATACTAATTGACCACTTCTTAGACCGTTGTCAGGAAGCCGAAATTGATGCCATTTTTGATGGAGAAAACTTTCATGTTATGGGCGTTATGGAACACATTGAACCTGCCGGAATTCATAGTGGAGATAGTAATGCAGTATTGCCCGCCTTTAACCTAACTCCATTAGTAATTACTACTATGGAATTTTATAGCGAAAAAATTGCAAGGGCACTAAACATTAAGGGACTTATCAATATTCAATTTGCCATTAAAAATGACAAAGTATTTGTTATTGAGGCAAACCCTCGTGCGTCTCGTACCACTCCATTTATTGCGAAAGCTTATGGAATTCCTTACTTGAATATTGCAACTAAAGTAATGCTCGGCGAGGCAAAATTGACTGATTTTGAAATGGTCAACAAGTTAGATGGTTACGCTATTAAAGAACCAGTATTTAGTTTTGATAAATTCCCAGGTGTAAACAAAGAACTCGGTCCCGAAATGAAGAGTACAGGCGAAGCAATTCGCTTTATTAAGGACTTAAGAGACCCATACTTTAGAACATTATACAAGGAAAGAAGTATGAACCTTAGTAGATAATTTACTATTAACATTAAAACAAAAAAGCATCTTCACATATTTGAAGGTGCTTTTTTGTTTTACAGTAATCAACTTAGAAAATTTGAGGTGTATAAAATCCTATCACTTGCATTATATAAACTTTAGTATCGATATTGTAACCCAGATTACGCAATAGACTCGCAACGAAATTCACAAATACAAAAAAGACAAGTTTTTGAGTAGGTTTTTTGACAGAAGACGTAATACATTACGTTGAAGTCAAACAAATCAATTAAAAGCTTGTCTTTTTTGTATTTGTAAATTGAAGTTGAGTCCTATTGCGTAATCTAGGTTTAAACAAAAGGCCTTTATGTACACAGAATTAGTAAGTTTTCGCAGTTCTTTTATAATAAATCCCTGAAAAATAATTTTGTTCTTTCAACAAATTATATTCTATTTGTAACAACAATTAATTGCTTGCAAAGATTTCAGAAGACATTCAATTAATTTACACCTTCTTGTCATACAATTTAAATCTCTATTTTACAAAACAAATATGAACAAATGAAAATGAAACAACAAATTACATTATTTAAAGTGCTACTTTTTGTAGTATCTATCTTCAATACTGTCCTCTTTGCACAAGCACCCTCTATTAGTTATGGTGTTTCTGGAACACAAGAATTTGCTATAAACTCGGCAATTACTGATTTATCAGCTACTAATTCCGGTAGTGCCACTAGTGGCTATTACAAAGCACCTACCACCGTTGTAACAGGGTTGAGTACGCCTACCGATGTGGTAATTGATTACTATAGTAAGGTCTTAGTAGGAAATTCTACAAGTCCAGGTGGGATTACCATCTATAATAATGGGTCATCAACAACTTTAGGCTCAGCGCTAATTAATAGTTTAGGCGTAAATAAGCTATTCAGTTCTCCATGGTTTGGCTACATTTATTATACTACAGTCGGAAGTAACATTCTATCTTATTACGATAATTCCACGCCACAGGTCTTAACTACTACTAATGCCTACAACCTGACCGCTCCAAGCGGAATAGCTGTAGATTATTATAGTACGAATCTATATGTTATTGACAATGCGAATATTTATCAGTTGAGTTTAACAGTTCCTGGCACTAAAACAGTTGTTACAGGTATCATTGGCACGCCTATTCGTATTACAAATGCGGGCGGTATTGTATATGTATTTGATAGTCTTGGCAATCTATATACAATTAGTCCAGGGGCATTAACTGCTGTTCAAAGGGGTGCAAATGGATCGTTAGGTTCCCCTTGGTTTACAATTGATGCCTCTTTCAATGCATATCTTACCATTGCAGGTGCAGCCGCAGTTCTTGAAAAAATCAGTGCAGGTGGGTCGCCTATTACATTGAATGCTGCTTTTGGAAATAATTATGCGGGTGTAGGTATTGATAATACTAACCATATTTATGTAGCTAACAGAACAACTAATTCGTTGGAAAAATATACGCTTACAAATGCCTTTACTGTCAGCCCAACATTACCTACAGGCTTAACAATCGATCCTTCAAATGGTACAATTACAGGTACGCCTACTGTTAGTACAGTCCCAACCACCTTTACCATCACAGCGGGAAATCAAAACCAAGCAAGTCTTACACAATACTATACTACAGCTATCACAACAGTTACTATCACTACACAACCATTATATAAATGGCTTGGTACATCTTCGTCATTTTCAAATTCAGCTAATTGGTTTTTAGGCGTATTACCCACTAGCAGTTCTGTATTAACTATTCCTTCTACTGCAACTAATCAACCTATTATTGATGCAGATTTAACGATTTCTGGCATCACTTTTAACGGATCGGGTAGTTCTTTAGATTTAAATGGGCATAATCTAACTATTAATGGTGCAGTATCGGGCAGTGGAACTCTAAAAGGGGCAACAACATCTTCTTTAATTATTGGAGGGACAGTAGGAACAATCAATTTTGATGCAACAAAAAACAGTTTAAAGAATTTAACAATCAATAGTGGCTCTTTGACTTTGGGTAGTTCCTTATATTTATTAGGTAAGTTAAATGCTGTAAGTGGTTCGTTCAATACCGGAGGCTTCCTTACTTTAAAATCTAATAGCTCAGGAACAGCAGTTATTGAGAGTGTAGGTGGCACGATTACAGGTACTGCTAACGTAGAGCGATATATTCCTCAAGGATTTATGGCATTCCGAGATTTGGGTGTAGCTGTTTCGGGTGCAGGTACTATTGCAAGTTCTTGGGGACAATCACTAACAAACTATAAAACATATACCTACAATGCAGGTAATTGGGTACCTGTATTAAACATGGCATCACCTGTAAATTTTGCGGGGTATAGAGTGTTAGTAACAGGGTATCAGAATCCTGTTGTACCATCTGTAACTAGGACTGCAATGAATTCAGCCGTAACCCTAGCATATTCTGGAATTATTTTAACTGGCGACCAATCCATTCCTTTGGCAAGTGGTGTTGACAAGTTTACTTTCATAGGAAATCCTTATGCCTCTCAGGTCGATTTTGATGCATTGACTAAATCAGGACTATATAATGGATATTGGTGTCTTGACCCTGTAAATGTGACTGACAGCAACTACGAAAATTATAATTATTACGGAACAAATCTAGGAGTAAGTAATATTTATGCAGCGAGTGCCGGCAGATATATTCAGCCGGGACAAGCGTTCTTTGTTTGCAATCAAACTGCTTCTCCTAATTTGACATTTACAGAAAGCGCTAAAAATAATACCACTGCACAAGCTACCATCTTCGGCAGCACCTCTCCTTTAAATAGAATTGCTACTGGTTTATTTTCAAATGGTAAAAATTTGGATGGTGCAGTAGCCGTATTTAATCAAAATTTCTCGAATAGTATTTCTTCGGAAGATGGCTTAAAGATTAATAATCCCGGAGAAAACATGGCTTTCTTTATCGAAGGAAAAGACCTTTGTGCTAATGCTTGGAACTTGCCTACATCTACCGATGCAATGCCCATACACTTATATCAACTAAACAAAAACAAGTCATATACACTTCGCATAGATGTTAGTCAGTTTGCAGCAAGCGGCTTGCCTGTTTACCTAAATGATAATACACTAAATACACAAACACTGCTTGTTGGGGATAGTAATATTATTTCATTTACAACAACTACCGATACGAGTGCATATAGCAACCGTTACAGCATCACATTTGGCATTAATCCATTGCCTGTAAAGTTGATTAATTTGGCAACATCCGTTGTCAAAGCAGGCATCGAAATTAAATGGACTACCTTAGGTGCAATTGATGTTTTAAGTTATCAGTTAGAACATTCTATTAATGGAATCGATTTCAGCAAATTAACTTCCATTTCTACAGTGGCTTCTACTGTCTATAATTTTAGAGACAATCATCCTGCTGAAGGAATAAACTATTATCGTATAAAAGTTACGGATGTAAATGGAAAGATTTCTTACAGCACTGTGGCAAATGTTCAATTCTCTGTTAACAAATCCGATCTAAAAGTATTCCCAAATCCAATTACAGGAACTACGATTCATTTAATTTTCGGAAAAAACACGAACGCCGTTTATGCAATCAGTATAATTAATAAGTTGGGTCAAACAGTTTTAAACACAACACTCAATCATTCAGCCGATCGCAAAATTGAGTCAATATCAATTAGTAATCATTTAGCTGCCGGAACCTATATTATTAAGGCTGTTGACAAAGCAAATAGTATGGAATTACAAACAGAAGCAATCATTCAATAAACAAACTTTATATAGAAGGAAGTACGCAATAGTGCTTCTTTCTGTTTTAATTATTAACTCATTAAAAATAGACATGAAAAATTTATTAAATAAGCCATTTAAATTTTTACTTTTTACAGGCATTTTATTAGTTACAATTAATAAAACAAATGCTCAATTTAATATAGGTGGCCCCGGTACAAATGGTAGTGGTATTTATGCAAATGGAGCCACCGATGCACCTAAAGTCCCATTTGATGGCGGCATGAGTATGATGCTTGCAGCTACAGGAATTGGTTATGCCTCAAAGAAAATAAAGAATTTAAAGTCCGTATAAAGTTTTTATTGAGAGTAAGTATGTGTCGAGGAATAAATAAATTGAGTAATTCTAGTCTCTTCTCAAAATGGAATTTCTAATGCTACGAAATAGCAGTGCCTTTTTTTCTTTGTGTTTCTTAGCTTTTTTGAGTCTTTGTGTTGAGAAAAAATGCCAGACTCCTTTTCTTTAAATAAATTTATAAGAGCGTTCCTATAATACTACGAAGTAGGATTCCTCTGTGACCTTTTTTTAATTAACCCTAGAAATAAACTAAGCCTTTTTTATTCGGCTATGTGCCTATTTGCTAGCCTTTTATTAGTCCAATTCTAGCTCTTCCCTGTCAACATAGGAACAAAATTGAA
The DNA here is from genome assembly GCA_947379895.1 of Chitinophagaceae bacterium. Classification (GTDB taxonomy): domain Bacteria; phylum Bacteroidota; class Bacteroidia; order Chitinophagales; family Chitinophagaceae; genus Parasediminibacterium. The sequence continues at coordinate 6,141 of CANCPA010000115.1, forward strand.
GTTATGAAACCTTTCTTCAGTTGTAGTCCCATCCTGCAACTTAGTAATTCGGAGCATCCGTTGTTCATTTCCTTCATCAACAGGCAAAACCATCATGCCTCCCGGACGCAATTGTTCAATCAATAACGGTGGAATAAAGGGGGCAGCAGCTGTAATTAACACTTTATCGAAAGGACCATAAGTAGGTAATCCCTTAAATCCATCTCCATAAAAGAATTTTACATTCAAATATTTTGATTTGAAATAATAGTTTTTATGTTGATCGTATAGTTTCTTTTGTCTTTCAATAGTAAATACTTTGGCACCTAATTCCGCAAGTACTGTAGTCTGATACATACTTCCGGTTCCAATTTCAAGTACCTTTTCAAAACGCTTTACTTGCAATAATTGAGTCTGAAACGCAACGGTATAAGGTTGTGATATAGTTTGCCCTTCGCCAATAGGGAATGCACGATCTTCATATGCAATCCTGTCAAAGGCACTATCCAAGAAAAAATGTCTTGGAATTGAGTTAATAGCCTCCAAAACATCTTCATCAGTAATACCCTTGCCCTTCAAAACATCTATTAATTGCTTACGCATTCCCTTGTGCTGATGCGTATCCGCGTATATTCTCATAATCGGTACAAACTTAGCTTGAGATGGCAATGTATTATTTTTCGTGGAAAAATAATTAAAAGAAAAAAGTTACTACACGAATTAAATAGAAGTTTTATTATTAACTCATGTAACGCAGCAATTAAACACTTAATAAAGATTTAATACATAGGCTCAATAGGCACATAAACTTTTATTCTAGTTATAAGAAAACATAGAAAAAAAGTTTCACTTTTTTAAACTCGAGTCTATGTGAACTTAAAGTGAAACGCTTTTTACCTTAGATATTGTTTTCTTTGTGCCTTATGTGCCTCCTATGTGGTAACCATTTTTTAGTAATTTTTAAACTTGCGTAAGGTGAGTTATTAAGTTTACCTTTTAATGCATATTACTCATTTTAAACCATCAAATAATCCCCCACTTATTTTGAATAAATAGTTTAATCGTTCAGTAAGAATAAAACTGTAACAAGCAGCATGTTACCACTAACCATTAACCACTAACAACTCCCTCCATTCTGCTATCCCTGAAGTGTCTGCCAGTATCCCTTCAAACAATTCCTGTCTCCCTGAAGTGCTTAACACTCACCTCGAAGTGCTTGCCGACCTCATTTTTCCCCAAAATAGCCTCCCTTAACCGCTTCCCGCTCACTCCGAAGTGCTTGCTGCTCCGCTTGATATGCTTGCTGATCTGCCTGATGTGCTTGCCAAAATGCCCTTCTAGCAAAATAGCCCCCTACATGCCAATTATTTTCCCCCTTAACTCAACAACTCTTAAACATTCCACCTCTCTACTCACTCTAGTACCCTTGTTTTTTATTTCTTACTTCACAACCATCTACTCTTTTCCCAAACTTGAATGCTGAATATCACTTCATATTTACAACCCTAAACCCTATACCTTAAACCCTATATCTTAAACCCTATACATGCAACATGCAACCTATAACGTATTACCTAAAACTTATAACCTACAACTTATAACCTACAACTTAATACTTTCAACTCTTTTCCGCATCTAGTAACTAAATTCCCCTATTTGTCCTTTTTATAGTCGTCCTTCGCACCACTTCAAAATTACTCTTCAAGAGGAATTGATTTTCCTTTCTTACTCTTTAAATTTTTACATTATGAACGAAGGAATAACTCTCGCCCAAAGCGATGAGATCAATAAGTATTTAGGGTTCAGAGCCCTTTTCAAAAACAACGCCACTCAAGTAGGTTTACTCCCTACATTCGCTACTAGGGCAACGATTTTCGAATCTCATCTTACAGATTTGGAAAAAGCAATCATTAGTAAGAATATAACTTCCACGGGAGCTACTATTGACAAAAACCTGAAAAAAAGAGCGGTAGCTGTTTATTATGAAGATAAATGTCAGTTAACCAGAAATTTTGCAATCGATGCAGGTAACAATGACCTTGCAAAAAATATCAACTTCACCGAAAATTCAATCTTTCACCTAAAAGATATTGAAGTTTATCCTCAAATAGTAGCCATCAATAATACAATTACCCCATTTTTAAACGATCTTGTTTATAAAACCTATAATATTACAGCACTAACGCTCTCTGATGGACTAGCTTTAGCCGCAGATTTTAGAGATTATCTCCATACAAACACAAATATTTTACATGGCAAGAGTGTCGCAGGAAAATCTATCGATGCTCTTCTCATCCCTCTTCGTGCCGATAATCACTCTTTCAACATGCAAATGACTTGGCATAAAAAACATGCTAATGCATTCTATTTGTTGTACGATGAAGGAAACAGAATCAATCAAACAGGGAATGCCATCACCCGTCTTTTAGGCGATGTAGTAGAAAAAGGAAGTGGAAACCTAATTCCAAACGCTGTCATCACTAATAATCAACTTGAAAAATCCGTAACCGCCGATTTATCAGGTCATTATAGCATCGAAAAATTCATCAGTGGTCTCTATTCTTATACCATCACTGCCCCAGAATTTAAGCCAATAACAGTAGTCCTCAAATCAGTAAGTGGCGAATCCCTAACACACAACTTAGAGTTAGTAGCAATATATAACAAAAAGTAATAAAAAGTAACATTTTCTATTAAATATTAATCAATTATCATCAAAAAAGCTCCTATTCAGACTATTTATCATTATAAATAAATGTCCCTAATTTGTATTTTTTGTCCCATATTTGTACCCTAAAAACTTTAGGATATGGCATCAGTGACATTAAGGGCAAAGCAAATAGATAAAAAGGGATTTTCCCTTTATCTTGACATTTATAATGAAGGCAATCGCTATAAGGAATATCTTAAGTTGTATGTAACCAAGGATTATACAAAACCTGAAAACAAGAATATCTTAAAACAAGATAAGGATAGTTGGGAATTAGCTGACGCAATACGTTCAAAACGATTGTTATTGGTAAAGGAGAGTGCCGCAGGTTTCATCCCAAAACAGAACAAACAGGACTTTATATCTTATTACAGAAAGCAGGCAGCCATTAAGTCTCATTCCACCTATCACGATGCTTTACAACACTTTCTAAGATTTAACAACAAGGATACATTATCCTTCAAACAACTTGACGAACATTTTTTAAAGGAATTTATAGATTACTTGCAAAATCAACAATTAAGCACCACCTCCGTTAGACTTTATCTTTCAAGAATAAATATCATACTAAACTTGGCAGTTGCTGATAAAATTATCGCAGCTAATCCATTCAATTATCTGAAAAGGGGAAAGGGTGGAGATATTCCTTCCAAAAAGCAAAAGAAGATTGAATATCTTACTCTTGAGGAATTAAGACGATTTCAAGCGGTAAGTTTAAAGCGGTCAGATATAAAAGACCTCTTCCTATTTTCTTGTTTCACTGGTCTTAGGGAAAGTGACCTCTTGAAACTTAAATGGAACGATATCAAGGATGGCAAACTTACCTATTCTCAAAAGAAACAAAAGGACTCAATTACTTACTACTTTCCATTATCCAAACAGGCTTTAGCATTGCTAGAGACTATCAAGTTATTTCAGGAAGGGACAAGGTACCGAGGGAATGAATTAGTCTTTGCACATGTAGGTTCCAAAGGAAACATAGCGGTTTGTATTAAAAAAATAGCTGGCTTGGCTAATATTGATAAAAATGTTCATATTCACGTAGGTCGCCATACATTTGCTACAATGGCATTAACGCATGGCGTTTCACTTTATACGGTATCAAAATTACTAGGTCACTCAAGTATTGCTGTCACACAGATTTATGCAGAAATCATAGATGAAATTAAGCAAAAGGCTTCTGAGTTGATGCCAATGTTATGACGAATTTCGCTACCAATCAAATGATATAAATTCATCAGAAAATAGTAAGTTCATGGACGACAAACCATCAATAGATTATCATATTGAAATTACAGAACTAAAAGAGTTTTTAAATGGACAAATAAATAAAAATATCATTACCATAAATCAAGGAATGTTGGTATTTGAGTCTATGAAGGAAGCTGTTATTGGTGCATCCATAAAGCCATTTCTTGAAGCCCAAGCAAAGGAAGTAATGGATTCCTATTATGAAAAGTATTTTAGATTGGAGCACCATCCAGACTATAAGGACAAATATATTCCTGGCTTTTTTTCACAAGATGGGGATTACTACGACCTTGATGCTCCATTATATATTTACAAGGATAAGATAACATCGAAATCTTTTACATTATTATTTCATTTAAAGCTATTACAGATAGAAAGTAATCGTATTTCTATAAATGAATTTCTTGATTTTCAGTTCAATGACAACTTTAATAGAAACATTAATTATTTTACTAGCTTTTTACATCAATTTCTAACAAATGACGGCATTTTCCGTCTTTTGCCAGAAACAACTACAACGATGAAACAATGGATTGATAAACATGAAATTTTTCAAGAAGATGAAGATGAAATATTGCAAACGAATAGTAATTATATAAATGAAGAATTACTCGAAGAGAATGAACTTTATTCAATAACTAATAAAAATGACATTGAAATTATGGGATTTTGGACAATCGAAGAAATACGTAAATACTTTTCATTCCTTTATGAAGAATTATCAGTATCAGGGAATCCTTTTTTAAGTGAAGAATATGTGAACGAAATATTCAAACAAGGTCTTACTATTCCTGCTATTCCAAAGAAATCAAAATACAAACTGAATATAAACTCAAAATATCCCAAAAGCATTATTGACTTTTCCATTCAACAATTTTATTCAAAGAATACCCGTTCCCACAAGGACAAAAAACTTTACTTGAAATTCTTCGGTAGTTATATTGAGGATTACTGGGCTGCTGTAGAATCAGAAAAACAACTTAACCTGCTAGCCTCTAACTTTTCTAACAAAAAACCAGGAAACAATAAAATAGATTGGAATAAATACCTACCTGAAAAATTCAAATAAACTGTAATTTACTGTAGTTTTTCAATTGAAAGCAGTTATTTGCTTCATGTATTAGAGCAAAATTGCGATGTTTTATAGAATAGTGCACTGTTTGTACTGATTACAGTGCAGGCCGTGCACTATTTGACCTTGGAATGGGTATAATTATTAGACAACCTAATTATCTTTGCAAAATGATAAATACTATGCCAAATAATATAAAGGATTTAAGATTGATTGATATTACAGTAGGCGAGTTGATGGAATTTTTTGATGGCAGATATGCCAACAGAAACCAACTACCGCAACAGGAAGAGACATTCCTAAAGATTGATGGGTGTGCTGCACTTACAGGCTATACGGAGGAATACATCCGACAAATGGTACATAAAAGAAAAATACCTTTTATCAAGCTAAATAATGGTGGATTACGTTTTATCCGAAAGGATATCATGGATTGGATGGGTTGCAATAAAAGCATGCCAATAGATGATATCGCACAACGATACATTGAAAATAATACGATTGGTAATAGAGGGCATTTTTTTAACAGCTTAAACTAATAAAAAAATATGAAAACTATAGAAAACAGAAGTTGTGACTATTGTGGGGATGCAATCTCATTAGATAGGAACATGAATAGCAGATATTGCTGTAACGAATGCTATTATGAAAACAAAAAAAGTCGAGCTAGCGAAAAGAATAGACAAAAAAATCAGGAAAGAGAATTGTTTTCAAATGACAGAATAATTGATACTTTATATAAAAACATAGACAAGAATCAGGTTATATCTGCCAAGGAATTGATTGATAGAAATTTTAATTGGAGCATTTTCACTGGATTAATAGAAGTTGAAGGCATAAAAGTTAAAAAGCTACAATATTATGGATACACATTATTTACAAATCAAACAGTCAATCTATGGAAACTTTAAATGAAATTTTCTCAGATAGAATCGACTATTTACATGCCTTGAGACATGCAGAACCATTACCAAAAAATATTTCAATCTCAAATATCAAGTCTAAAAAATGCGCTTCCAAACTGAAAAGTATTTCTGCTTATATATTATTAGCAATAGGAATATCTGGACTGCTTTATCTAGTTGTAATGGCAAATAAACCACAACAAGAGAAAGACTGATTTGACAGTATAACTACATAAAAAATGTATATATTCTATACATAATATATATTGGAAATATATAAGAAAACGCTCATAATTAAATAAAAATTAACAGTGCGAGTAATTCTTTGATGCCGATGAAATTTAATCCGTTGTCAATAAAGATTTCAAGAAAGAAAGGTTAAGTCTTGTAAGTGACATTTTCATCTTCAGTTGCTATACTAGTTTGGCATATATTGATGTCAAGCAACTTAGCCCAAGTCGGAGCAGAATTTGTTATAACGGATAAAGCCTTTCCAATTTTGAGCTTATTTTCAATTGTCTATTCAGGGTGAAGAGTACAAAATTTATATTTCATGCTAGAAGGCTTCACAGATTTGTAGTACACAGAGGGTGTTTGATTAATAAAGGGTGTTTTGCACCTTTGCAATATTTATTTCATGAGTTCATTATGTAAACATCCCGCTTTTTTGGGGAGTCCCTTTACAATTACCGCTTGGTGGAAAGTTATCCTAATGCTGACAATAGGGTGTGCCATCATACTATACTAATAGGGTTCATAGATGATGCTACTCCTGAGCAATTGAACCCAGATTACGCAATAGGACTCTACTTCAATTTACAACTACTTCAAACACAAGCTTTTAATTGATTTGTTGGACTCAACGTAATTTTTTAAGTCTTCAGCCAAAAAACCTACTCAAAAACTTGTCTTTTTTGTATTTGTGAATTTCGTTACGAGTCTATTGCCTAATCTGGGTTAAAATGGTTGCTAAAAAGTAGCATTAAAATAATATTACAAGAGTTTGCTTACTTATCAACTGCTGTCACACGGAGTAGTAAACAGCTATGTGCAGGAATAGTCTGATTGAATTTAGTTTGAAAAATTCCTAAATCATTCTTCTTCCATAAATCCCGAACCTTTGCATTACCATTCATGCCAATCATTGACCAAACAATATTTACATCATGTGCTGTGTCTGCAATATTGAATAGACCCACATATTTGTCCTTGCTTTTTGGTATATCAGAAGCCCATACCATACTTCCATCCTGTTTGTACAGTTGTTTAGGATTTTGTCCTTGTTGATTTACAGCAATCACCTCCTTATTGGTAAACAATTGTTTTTCTATTTCCCTATTCTCGGGTAGATTTCCACCAATCATCAACGGTGAACGAAAGATTGCCCAAAAGCTAAAATGAGCATACAATTCATCATCGGCAAATCGGCTGTATCTTTCTTTGCCTACAGGGCCTCGCTTGGCTATTTTACCTATCTGCAACATATCGCAATCAGGCCAATGTCCTTCAGTGCCAATACCTTCCCAACTCTTTGCTATGTCAAACATTTGAAAAAGTTCTTTCCAGTTATCCCAAAAATCTCCTTTAATACGCCACTGATTTGCAAATTGCTTTACATGGTCTGCCTTGGCTATAGGAGTTGCTCCTGGAGATACACTTAACACAATGGGTCTTGAACTATTTTGAATTGCTTTTCTATACCCCTCAATTTCCGCATCCCTATATGGTTTTGAGATATCATCCACCTTTATAAAATCAACTCCCCATGATGCGTATAATTGAAGTAAACTATTCAGATATTCCTGTGCACCTTGCTTTTTCATATTTAATCCATACATGTGATTTACCCAAGAACAAGTGGAAGATGTATCTGCAATCATATCGGCAGTAATGCCAATTGCTCCCAATACAGGTGTCTTTGACCAAATAGCCTGACGGGGAATTCCACGCATGACATGAATGCCAAACTTCAATCCTTTGGAATGGATATAGTCACCTAAAGACTTAAACCCTTTATCAGGATAGGCGGAAGGAAACTTGTTAATATTGGGGAGCAATCTTCCATTATTATCCATCGTAAGCCAAGGAACATAAGAACCATCTTTTAGCCTGAACTGATTTGCATCGCCAACTGTACTCTTAGGTGGGTTATCATAAGCCCACAAATAATCGACCACCACATATTCCCAACCATACTGTTTTAGATTCGCAGCGAGATAATCTACGTTCTCCTTTACTTCACTCTCCCTTACATTTGAGCCATAACAATTATAACTGTTCCAACCCATTGGAGGGGCTTTTGCAGGTTGGGCAAAGACGCCCAAATAACAGCAAAAACAAATCATTAACGTCAAATAGGTTTTAAATAACAAATTCATAATAAAAATATTTTAATGGTAAAAAAGAGGAAATCTATTTCAATGTCGTTAAGTAGTAAAGATATTTATGTCTAGAAAGGAAGGCTTCGCTTGGAGCGAAACCTTCCTATATTATTTACTAATTTCCTCAAAACTTGAGTTGCTGCCAGCAATTTTCACCTCATCGAAATAGCAAGTTAAGTCCTGACCTGCACTGTTACCGATTCCTAAATATATACCCCATTTAATTCTGAAACGACTAAAAGGAATAGCATTTGCCCAATTCCTGCTTATGTACTTTTTACCGTCTTTCCACACTTCAATCAAACCATTATTTTCTGTACTGTATTTGCAATGCAATACGAATTTTTCCCATTTGCCGTAGGCAGGACGTACAATATTATTATCATCATTTAAAGTTGCAGGCGTATAAACATTACCTCCAAATACTCTCCAATTCCAACTGTCCCCCGTTGTTGTTGAGCTATTTCGCATTCTTAATTGACAAAACCCACTGCTCGAAACAACTTGAGTAAGGGTTGAATTTGAAACGGGACCTAATTGAACAATACATGGCTTAATCCCATTGGTATTTTGCTCTTGTAGTTTAAGGATTTTTATGCTCATCCAAACTTCATTGCCAAGGCTATTACTATCTGCTGAAATATTGCTTTTATCAATAAACCCTTTTGACGCATCTGCGTAGAAGTAAATGATTTTCTTTAAATTATTAGTATATAAACTTACTTCAGTACGGTCGTTGCCTTTTAATAAAATTGTTTTCAAAACCTTATTACTTGGGTTTAAAGGATCAATTACTACATTAACCCCATTTTTAAGGGTTGATTCATCTTCAACAAATAGATTATGCAAAGGGTCATTTCCCTCAAAGTCCCACTTATATAAAAGATTAGCTTGTTCCTTTTGATTCGCATTCACTTGTGCCTTACAAGCGGTTTGAATAAACAAAGCTATTAGTAATAAAAAAGTAATTTTCATATTTCTTAATGTTTAATAATCCATACTTAATTTAAGTTGATATGAATTTTCTGCCCACCATTTAAATACCCAATTAGGAAGTTGTACTTAATAAGTTTTACGTTTTAAGTTATAGATATTAATAAAAATCAAGGGTTGAAATACGCTTGTATAAGTGCCATAGGCAAGAAATATCGGTAGGAAACAGGTGAATAATAATTGCCTAGAGTTCCGTAGGGACGACATATCATTTTAAAATGCTCAAAAGAAACACTTTTTATAGTTTCAAACGCAAATTATGTCGTACCTACGGCACTTCAAGCATTCATTTTAATATTTTACTACCAATATTTAGTACCTAACGGTACTTTCAACCCTTG
>CANCPA010000116.1 GCA_947379895.1 Chitinophagaceae bacterium
TAAAACAATTTATAAAGTGGAGTTTGAAACACCTTACTCAACAAAAAAGTATACAAAGATGATACTAAAAAACAAGGAACAAAAAGGGCTTGTTGACCTATTTGATATCAAGATTTAATCTTGGGTGCCTCAATGCTCAAAACAGGAAACAATGCAGATTTAAAAAAAAATGAAAGTAGAGGATACAAGCATCGACTTTAATTCCAAATTATAGAAGATATTCTTATGATTAACGACTTTATTGCCTGAATATTAAAAACCTCCCGAAAGTTTGGAACTTTCGGGAGGTATAATTGACTAATTTTTTAATAAAAACTCTTTCTTAATTCTTGATAAAGTTCGCTGTATTTACCTTTCCTTCGGAAGTTATCATTCGTAGAAGATAGACACCTGAGGTTAATCCACCTACATGTAATGAAGGATTGGTAGCATCTTTTAAAGAAAGTAGCTTAACTACTTTACCGAAAACGTCTATCACTTGAACTGTATTGATATGAGCGCCCTTGATAGTAACATTGTCTTTTGCAGGGTTAGGATATACAACAAAATGATTGGTAGTTACACCATTTTCTGTAATTGCTCCTCCAACTTTCTTGATACCAACTGTGTTATAATTACCATCGAAAGCATTTACAGTGGTAATATCTGATGATAGATTTATTGTTTCATTAATTAGATTTCTTTTCTTGTTGAAAACTAACTCGAACAAGACAGTGCTATCAGGTAATGTCCTCGCCTCGCTAGCAGCATCTACCCACAATATTGGAAGTTTACCCTCGGAGGCAAAGTCTGTATTATAATCAACATTTAAGTGATTATTCTCTACTGATTTCAACTCAAGGGCATCACTATTGAAGTTCAACGTGTATTGCATTCCCATGATATTTCGGAAGTTCTTGACCTTGATTGGAACTCGAACTTCTGTGGTTGTATAATTTATAGAAATATTATCATTGAATAATTCAATAGGCGTTGCCCTGCTATCTATACCTAATACTGCAGCATTCCAATCATAGTTTACATCACCGAGCTTAACTCCTATAAAATTCTTTGCTGTTTGATTTGCATTGATAGAAGCGATGATAATGATGTCATTATACGGAAAAGGCTTTGTAGGAATAGGGAATGTGTAACTGCTATCTATAAACGACCATAACTTATTCCCATTGAATTGGGTGATTCGCTTTAAAACTAGTGACTTTATCAAAGCAATGTCTGTACCATTCACAGCACCGTCATTGTTCACATCTGCCGCAATTAGCTTGTAAGGAGAATTCAAAATCACTTTCTTGAGTATATGACTTTGAATTAAACTGATATCCGTACCATTTATTCCATTAGCTACAATCTTGTCATTGTTCTTAGATGGCTTGATGATATTATCGCTATTTACAATAGCTTGATAATTATAAATCCCATTTGAGTCGGTAGTAATTTTTGTTCCACTGACGGTTATAGTAACGGTAGGAATGATTTTTCCAAGTGGACTTTTAATATTACCGGATATATTGAATGAAGGAATATTTGTTACCGATAAATTTAAGATGGCAGTACTATCACAGCCAATACTATTCAATAAATGTGCTGTGTATGTGCCAGCTGAATTATAATTTGACCCATTAAAAGTATAAGTATTACCCAAAACTATGCTCGCATTAGTGGTGCTCGTTGTTGAAGCTTTTATCGTCAAATTCAAGGTAGCTGTACTGTCACAACCCACTGCATTCATGGCATGAAAAGTATATTGTCCACTAGATTTATAAATTATGCCATTCCATATCGTACTATCACAGGTTACTAAATCTGTCCAAGAAGATGATTTTTTCCTAACAATAATTGCATAATAATAAAGATTTGAGCACCCATTTTCATAGCTTACCGTTACCGAATAAGCGGAAGTTTTCGTTGGTTTAAAAGAGATTGTTTGTGTTGTTTCGCCTGTTGACCATAAATAGGTAGGTTTATGTACTACACTATATCCACTTACGGTTTTGGCAGCATTTATCCAATTCTTAATTAATAAACCATCTTCTTGGGAAACAGATATTACAGGAATAATTACCGTAGGGTCTGTACCTGCCATACCCATTGCTCCTGCTCCTGCAACATTATTTACGATGATAATTCCTACTGCTCCTGCATCTTGAACTGCTTTTGCTTTTGAGGCAAAAGAACAGGTTCCTCTATCAATTACTACAATTTTACCTTCAAATAGGTATGAAGCAAAAGTTGTAGAACAAGCTTGATTATCTGGACTAGCATTAGGCAAATAAACAAAACTACCATTGATACGGTCATTTTGTGGGTTATACCCAAAACTAGCAGTGCCTATTTCAAATGTTGTATCAATAGGTGAATAAATATGTAAGTATTGTAAATTCTTAGTTGGGGGAATAACAAATGAAATGACAGAGGTATCTCCTTCACAAATTTCACCAGCAAAAGACGCAAAAGTACCAATAGGTTTTTCGTTGATAGTTAAATTTAAAGACGCAGTGCTATCGCAACCCGCTTTATTTGTTGTATGGAAAGTATAGAAACCACTCTTATTATACCAAACTCCATTCCATAAAACACTGTCACAACTCACTAAATCAGTCCAAGAAGAAGTAGATTTCTTAATGGTTAAGTTTAAAGTAGCGGCACTATCGCAGCCGATACTATTTTGTGTGTGATATGTGTATGAACCTGTTGATTTGTAAGTAGTTCCATTCCAAATTACACTATCACAAGAAACAAGGTCGGTAGTAGAAGTTGAGTTTGCCTTTAATGATAAAATCAAAGTAGCTGTACTATCACAACCTGCTGCATTTGAAAGTATGATGCCTTGAGTTCCTGCTTTTGTAAAAACCAATGTATTCCAAGTAAATGGTAATTGAGAGGAACAAATAGACAAATTGGTGGTAGAAGGGGATGCCAAACAAGCTCTTGTTATCGTTAAAGAATATACTTTCACGTCTCCATTCTGCGCAGTGACTCTCATATTAATGGTGTTTACACCAATGCTTAAAGGCAATGAGGTAGAGGTAGAACCATTTGCAAAGGCAGTATATGTACTACCGTTAAATTGTAATTCTATTTTAGCGGAGTCCTGTTGTTTGATTGCAGTAACAGTCGTATTCGTTACATAATTATGTACATTAATACTGTAATTAGTTTTTAAACTATCAAATATAGGGTTTAATGCCCCTGCCGTAATAGATAATGCTGCTAAATTATTGTTGCGGGAAAGAATTGGCGTATTCCGTAATACCACTAAACTATCAGGTGTAGCAGTAGTGTTGATAGTAGCAATATCTACTCTTCCATCGCCATCTATATCGCCTGTTACAATGCCTGATAAATTAATCGCTTTTTCTAAAGTTACAACCGGAGCAAACGACACATTGCTTGCACCTGTTGTAGATGTTACATTTCTTAAAATATACAATCCTTTTCCATTTGGAATAACAGCAATATCCAGTCTTCCATCTCCATCTATATCTGCAACATCCATGTAACCAGTATTCGCACCGATAGTAAAATTCCTTAAGTTGCTCATAACTATATTCCCAACAGTACTGTAATTTATTAATACTGAAATATTATTAGTCCCAACATTGCAAGTAACAATATCATTAACGCCATCGCCATCTATATCTGCTAATGCTACAGAAGATGGCTTACCATCAACATTAAAATCTTGTTTTGTAGCAAAACTTACTGTGCCAATTACACTCGTATTTCTTAATATAGATATTTGATAATATGCAGTTCCCGTAGCATTTGCAGGATTTACATTAGCTGTTACAATATCTGCTTTTCCATCATTATCAATGTCACCAATGGCTAAATCAATAGGATTGTTGCCTGTAACAAAAGTAGAAAAGAAAGCAAATGATAAGTTAGTGGCTGAAGTAGATGTATTTCTTAATACAGAAATTACATATTCTCCCAAACTATACGTACCCAAAGTTATGTCTGGTTTTCCGTCGCCATCAATATCGCCAATTACACACTTTCTATAAGTTCCTATACTAAGACCACATAAAATATTTACTTTGGCTGCAAAACTAATAGCTCCAATGGTGCTGGTATTTCTAAATATTGAAACAGAGTCGGTTAAGAAATTAACAACAATTACATCTAATTTTCCATCATTATTAATATCGCCTAGAGTTATAGTCTCGGTAGATGAAAGTGTTGTAAAATCTACTTTTGGTGCAAAATTTACAGACCCACTACTACTAGTATTTCTTAATACTGAAAATTTAGAATTTACTTTATCTAACATTACCGCATCAGATTTCCCATCGCCATCGATATCGCCAACAGCAAGATTACTTGGGTAGCCATTAACACCAAAGTTGGCACTTACAGTCATATCCATAGTGTCGATACTTCCTTTATTGGGTTTGAAAGTTGGATTAAAAAACACTTTACTGGTACTAGTCAATAATGCATCTGTATTTAATACAGTAACAGGCCCATAAGTAGCCCCTGTAGGCACTGTAACCGTTAAACTAGTAGCCGTTGCAGCAGTAACTGCAGCTTGTACCCCTCCAAAGAACACGATATTATTAGCAGCTATTGAATTGAAAAATTTGCCAGTTATTGTTGCAGTTGTTCCAACAGGAGCACTAGATGGGGTAATTGCACTAATAATTGGTACTGCCGCTTTAGTTATTACAATAGTATATGTTTGAATTGTAGTACCATCTTGAGCCGTAACTTTTATATTATAAGTATTTTCTCCAGAAGCTAAAATATATAACATGGAAGGTGAACCACTGTTCATATTGACAAAAGCACCTCCATTCATTTGGATTTGAATTTTGGCAGAATCCTGTTGCTTTGTAGCTGTAATAGTAATACCGGTATTAGTATTTGGAACACTTGCTGTATAAGAATAAGTACTTGCCGAAAATACAGGAGAAATCGTACCCGCCGTTGTAGTTATTGCCGACAGGTTTGCATTGTTGGAATAGGTAGGCCCATTGCGAAGCACTACAAAACTATTACTTGTATTATCCAACACGACAGCATCTATTTTGCCATCACCGTCAATATCGCCCATTGTATGGAAAACATTGGCTGTACCTGTCGGAAACCCTACAGCAGCTACAAATGAAGGAGTCGTTTTTGTTGTACTATTTTTTAATACAGAGATAATACCCGCACTATTGGCATTGGTAATATCCACTTTTCCATCTCCATCTATGTCTGCCAAGCCAATTGATTGAGCAGAAGCAGCTGTTGTTTTATTAACCGCTGTACTTAAACTAATTGTATTTGAGAAACTAGTATTTCTTAAGATACTTACATTACCCGAAGTAAAGTTTGAGGTAATGATGTCTAATTTTCCATCGTTATCTATATCTCCTAATGCAACAGCTTGAGGCCCGGTTCCTACGGAATAATCTACTTTTGCAGCCATTGCTGTAGTACCGGTCATAGAGGTAAGATTTTTTATCACTGAAACACTATTTCCCGAGTTGTTGGCAACTACAATATCGATATTCGTATCTCCATCAATATCTCCAATTGCTACACCACGAGGACTTGTACCTGTGGGATATTCAACTTTAGCTGCAAAACTAATGGCAGTGGAAGTAGAGGTATTTAATAGTATTGAAATGGTATTTTTCAATCCATTTGTCGCTATAATATCCAAATATCCATCATGGTCTATGTCTCCAACTGCAATAGCATTTGTATTATAGCCGGTAGTACCAGTTGCTCCATTTACCCTTGCAGCAAAACTTATAGTACCACTTGTACAATTATTTTTAAATACAGATACATTAGTCGAACCATTGTTGAGTACTACAATATCCATTTTGCGGTCATTATCCATATCTGCTAAAAGAACAGCAGACGGTTTTACACCTGTGGCATAATCCACTTTTGCATCAAAACTAAAGTTACCTGTAGTACTCGTGTTTCTAAAAACAGACACAGTATTAGCGGTATTATTCACCACTACCACATCGGGCTTTGCATCTCCATCTACATCACCTACAGCCACTGCAAGAGGGTTTGTTCCTGTAGTGAAGGGTGCGCTAGCATTCATATCGCCTGCCAATATAGAACCTTTATTAGGGCTGTATGTTGGATTAAAAAATACATTACTAGTACCGTATCGTACGTTTACTCTATCGTACACAATTACTGGTCCATAAGTTGCACCAACAGGTACAGTAACCGTTAAACTTGTAGTAGAAGCGTAGGTATAGTTAGTAACTCTAGCGTTTCCAAAGTAAACTTCTGTCCAAGCCACAGTACCAGGGAAGTCAGTCCCTTTAATAGTAACGGTAGCACCAACAGCACCACTAGTAATGGAAAGACTAGTAATAATTGGGGCATTTGCATAGCTAGAAATAGAAATAAAAGACAGTAAGAAAGATAACAACAACAAAATACGACTACTCTGTACAAATTTGTGCATAATAAGTTTTAACAAAAATTATAAAAAAAGATTGCAAAATAAAGGGTTTTACAGAAAAATAGTAGAAATGACATTTATTTCTACCAAATGTATAACTGATAAAAGCGTAACCACTGTTAATACCTTTATAAACTTATTGAGACACCTGTTTAAGTATTATATATAAGTATTTCACATCAGCGATACCCAAATTACCAACATTGACACTCAAAAAAGCACTTTTGATAAGCATAATTGTAACATCAATATACAACTAAGCATCATAAACAGCTTTAAGTGCAACATTACTTAGCTCTTTCATATTATTGATACCTTAATAGCCAATATTGACACCTATGAATGAATCATCGGTAGTCTTATTCTAATCATCGATTCCATTATTTACAAAGTGGACAACCTTTAATGCCTCTTTAGTGGTCAATTTCATATCATCAATACACATATACACAATGTAGAGATCATTAAATTTATCATTGAAGGTCTTATTTGTATATTCGATGCCAATAAATCCAACGTTGATACCTTTGAAAGCATCTTTGATGAGAATTTCAATATCAATGAAAAATTTCTTACAGATATATTCTCAGATATTGCATCAAATTGAAAAATAATATCTAATTAGTTCCATTTTAAAAGAGATACAAAAAAAATAATCACTCATTTTCAAATATCTATTTTTTTATAATAACTCAACTTCAATTAAAACATTAATAAACTTTCCACAATTCATTATCATCAAATTCACCCTTTTATCAATAAACTTCAAATTTACGACCCATTAATCCCCTATTATTGCACTTTATAGAAAATACTAATTTGACTAATACTCATGTCAGCTCTGTTATTTAAAAAAAAGAAGAATTAATGTGTCTTTTTTACACATTAATATTGTTAGATTTGCTCACTAAAATTTTAAACTTTGGCAACAAATAAGAAAAGTACATCGACAGCTACTAAGGAAAAACAATCCTTAAAACCCTTAAAAACGGCTAAGCTCGCAACTTCTGTTGAGGTTTTGAACGATACTAACTCAAAATCAAAAACCACAACAACAAAAAAAGTGGTAAATAAAAACATTAAGAACGAAGAAGTAGAAAAGGTTAACCCTATTAAAACAGTTGAAAATAAAGCCAAAGAAGTTTATACTAAGCAGTCGACTGAATCCTTAAAACCCAAAAAGGTGGTAAAACCCAAAATAGACGACTCCACTGTAGAAATTAGCTTAAAATTAAGATATTCTACAGTATATGGTCAAAACATATATATTTCAGGGAATCATGATTTATTGGGTAATAACGAGTTAGAAAAGGCATTGCCTTTATCATTTATAGATAATGAGTTTTGGGGTGTTACACTAACAATTTCTAATGCGAAATCATTAGACAAGTTAATTTCATACAATTATATCATTAAGAATATTGATGGCACACTTATCTATGATAATGGCAAGGATAAAAACTTTACACTATCTGAATATTCATGCAGTAAAATATTGATTATTGACGCTTGGAATTACACGGGATATTTTGAGAATGTTTTTTATTCTGAACCATTTGCTAATGTGCTATTAAAAGGGAATTATACACCTGTAAAAGTGATTACTCCCAAAAATTACACCCATCATTTTAAAGTAAAGGCGCCTTTAGTAGAAAAAGGGCAGACTTTATGCATAATCGGTAGTGAAAAATCGCTAGGTAATTGGTCACAAACTAATCCTATTTTGATGTCTAAGACAATTGATTCTACCTACTTCGAAGCAAAAGTGAACCTTAGCAAAGACGTTTTCCCGATTGAATATAAATATGGAATCTATGATATAGCTGCTAATAAGTTGATTCGATTCGAAGACGGAAAGAATAGACTTGTGCGAGTTTCTCCAGAATCAGATTTACTCACGATTATAAATGATGGCTTTGCCGTTTTCCCTACAACTACTTGGAAGGGTACAGGGGTGGCAATACCTGTTTTTAGCTTAAGAAGCAAAGAAAGCTTTGGTGTAGGTGAATTTTCTGACATTAACTTATTAGTAGATTGGAGTAAACGTGCTGGATTAAAGTTAATACAAATTTTACCTATCAATGATACAGCTGCTTCTCATACATGGGTAGATTCATATCCTTATGCAGCGATATCTGCCTTTGCATTGCACCCTCTATATTTGAATGTTTCTAAACTTGCAGATACCAAAGAGAGCAAGCTTATAATTGAAGAGAATGAAAAAACACGTCTTCGATTAAATGCATTAGATGCAGTAGATTACGATGCAGTGATGAATGCAAAATGGGCAATTATTCGGAACATATTTAATCTCCAAAAAGGGGATGTATTTAAGTCGAAAGCATATAAGGAATATTTTGAAATTAATAAACATTGGTTAGTTCCTTATGCCTGCTTTTGTTATTTAAGAGATACAAATGGCACTGCTGAGTTTGGCAATTGGCCCTCTTATCAATTATATAGAGAACAGGAGGTTTCGGGACTTACCGACCCGGCAGGTGAAGCTTATAAGGAATTGTCGCTGCATTATTTTGTTCAATTTCATTTGCATCTACAATTGAAAGCAGCAACAGATTATGCCCATCAAAATGGAATCATTGTAAAAGGTGATATTGCAATTGGCATTTCGAGAAACAGTGCCGACGCTTGGCAACATCCTAAATTATACCACATGGATTTACAAGCAGGAGCACCTCCTGACGATTTTGCTGTGAAAGGACAAAATTGGGGCTTCCCAACTTATAATTGGCAAAAGATGCTCGAAGACGGTTTCTCTTGGTGGAAACAACGTTTTGAGCAAATGAGCTACTATTTTGATGCTTTTAGAATTGACCACATTCTTGGTTTTTTCCGTATTTGGAGTATCCCAATGCACGCAGTTGAAGGTATAATGGGATATTTTGTTCCTGCATTGCCAATTCATGTCAATGAATTAAGAGAAAGAGGAATTTGGCATAACGTAGAAAGGTTTACAAAGCCCTATATCACTGATGCTGTATTGTGGGAAAAATTTGGATACGACAATGAATATGTAAAAAACAACTTCCTTAATCGAAATGGGGATGGCAGTTATTCTCTCAAAAACGAAGTGAACACACAACGAAAAGTAGAACAATTCCTTGCTACTTGGAGCTCGGACAACTTTACAAATAAAATCAAATACGGCTTATTCGATTTAATTAGTAATGTCATATTGTTTGAGGTGGCGAATAGTGATGGTCAACAATTCCATTTTAGGTTCGGTATCAGCAGTACACTTTCATTCAAACACTTAGATGGAAATACACGCAGACAATTAGATGAATTATATGTAAACTACTTCTTCCGTCGCCAAGATAATTTCTGGAGAAAAGAAGCAATGCAGAAATTGCCTGCCTTAAAAAGGGTAACAAACATGTTAGTTTGTGGGGAAGATCTAGGTTTGGTACCTGACTGTGTTCCCGATGTAATGAAAGAGTTAGGAATCCTCAGTTTGGAAATACAAAGAATGCCAAAAGATAATAGCAAAACTTTTTTTCATCCAAACGATGCACCTTATTTAAGCGTTGTTACTCCGTCAACACACGACATGAGTACAATCAGGGGATGGTGGGAGGAGGATAAAACAAAGATTCAACAGTTTTTCAATCATGAACTCGGTCAGTGGGGTAACGCTCCTTACTATTGTGATGCATGGATTAATAAATCTATAGTCTTGCAACATTTATATGCACCTTCAATGTGGGTTGTGTTTCAAATACAAGACATTTTAGGTATTGATCCAATTATAAGAAGGCAAAATCCAAATGATGAGCGAATTAATGTGCCCGCAAATCCGAAAAACTATTGGAGATATAGAATGCATATTTCTTTAGAAGATTTATTGGAAAACGACTCATTTAATGACGAATTCAATGGCATGATTCAAGTAACAGGAAGAAACTAAAAGATAATTCGATAATGGTTAATTGTTGGTAGTCATAGTTAATTCATGTCTATAAAGAGCCTTCAAAAGGATAATACCTTTGAAGGCTCTTTCATTTTCAAAAATCTCTTAACAACAATTACTTTTAAATCAATATTTATCCATTTTCCAACCTGTATTATCCATTTATCGTTTCTAAAATAAACTTTCTCTAAGTTTGCTAGTCGTCCATCACAAAATGTATTCTCACTTTTAATATATCAATGAATGAAATCAGTTTGGATTAATGAAGCTTATAAAGTTAGCGTTGTAGAAGTTGATGAACCTATCCCATCAAGTGATGAGGTGTTATTAGAAATTTACTATATAGGATTATGTGGTAGCGATTTGAGTTCGTACAAGGGTGTATCGCCGATGGTAGTTTATCCTGTTGTTCCTGGACATGAAGTAAGTGCAGTAATTAAAAGTAAGGGGGCAAATGTTCCAGATACTTATTCAATTGGAGATATGGTTACTGTTAACCCGTATTCATCTTGTGGCGTTTGTCCAGCGTGTCGAGTAGGCAGAACAAATACATGCGAATTTAATCAAACCTTAGGTGTTCAACGTAATGGTGCTTTAAAGAAGTATTTTACCATTCACCACAGTAAATTAATTAAAAGCAAAGTTCTTAACGAAAAAGAATTTGCCTTAGTAGAGCCGTTGAGTGTAGGTTATCATGCAGCAAATAGAGGTGGTGTTTCGGAAACTGATACTGTTTTGATATTTGGATGTGGTATGATTGGTATTGGAGCAATATTAGCTAGTATTCGAAAGGGGGCAACAGTTATTGCCGTTGATCTTGATGATAAAAAGCTTGAGTTAGTAAAATCGTTTGGTGTGAAATACACCATTAATGCAAAAGAAACGGACGTAATTACTCGAGTACGTGAAATAACAAATGGTGAAGGGGCGAACGTATGTATTGAAGCCGTTGGCGCACCTGCAACCTATACTACTGCAATAGAAGCTGCAGCATTTGCGGGTCGTGTTGTTTATATTGGTTATGCAAAGAGTGATATTTTATTCAATACAAGCCTCTTTGTCAAAAAAGAATTGACTATTTGTGGTAGTCGTAATGCTCAGTTTGAATTTAAACCCGTTGTTCAGATGTTAGAAGATAAGTCGATCGATTCAAATCTTTTAATTACAAAAATCTATCCGATGTCTGAAACTGGACAAGCTTTAAAGGATTGGTATGAGAACCCTTCTGCATTTATCAAGATATTGATAGATGTAAAAAATGCTAATTAAAAGTTGTAAGAATAATTTTCAGGTAATAAGTTTGGTGACCTAGTAATGCTGCAAAGTAGCATTACTAGGTCACCTATTTTTAATTAACACATAAGTAAAACGATGCCCTTACGATGTAGATTTACCACTATCTGTTCAGAATATAACCTTCAAAATACTTCAAAAGTGGGTTTCATCAATCTACATTTTAAAGATTAAATATATTTAAATCACTGTAAATATCTTTATAATTACTCTTTCTGTTATTTTTACAAAATGTCGAAGAAAGATTCCTTAATTATTGGTCGCCAACCTTTGGTAGAAGCATTACAAAGTGGACGTGTTATTGACAAGATATTACTTCAAAAAAATGCAAACGGAGAGGTAGTTTCACACATCAGGGCGCTGTCTCGTGAGTATGATGTGCCTGTTCAAATGGTACCTGTCGAAAAACTAAACTTCATGACAAGGGCAAATCATCAAGGCGTTATAGCACTTGCTGCAATTGTGGTTTATCAAGATTTGGAGAGTGTCATTTCAGAAATAGAGGAAAAAGGAGAAGTTCCACTCTTGATAATGTTAGATGGCATTACAGATGTTCGCAATATTGGAGCAATAGCCCGTAGTGCCTTTTGCTGTGGTGCACAGGCAATTATAATTCCCGATAAAGGAGTCGGAGCATTAAACGAGGAGGCTATGAAGAGTAGTGCAGGGGCTTTAGAACATATTCATATAATACGAGTAAATAGTTTGATAAAAGCAGTCGACCTTCTTCATGAAAAAGGAATTTCTGTTTTTACAAGCGAAATGAAGGCAGATAAAAAGATATACGAGTTGCCTCTTGCTGAACCATGTTGTGTGATTATGGGTAACGAAGAGCGAGGGGTTCAACCCTATCTCGCTAAAGCTGCTGATAGCTTTTTTTCGATACCGATGGCAACTAAGTTTGACTCATTCAATGTTTCGGTTGCAGCAGGAATCATTTTATACGAAGCTATGAAACATCGCCTGAAGGACTGAGATTAAATATAATACACCTATATTTTGAGGTTTGTATTTTAAGGTTTTAATGATACGACTTTGATTGTCAAGTTGATTTATTTTGCAAGCAATAGATTAAGATTAATTAAGATAGAATGATTCAGAATCTAAAAAATAAAGCATTACGAGAGCGTAAAACAAAGAGAGAAGGAAGACAATTCTTGTTTTATACAGGAATGGTATTGCTATTAATTTTTGCAATTACATTAAAGCGTTGCCTTGGACCCGCCTATCAAAAGCATGCTGCTTATATTCCATCAGAAAATGAATTTAAGGATAGCAGTATTCATTGGGCAAACGCCGTCATTAATTATACTCCTCATGCTCAATGCAGAATGGAATGTAGGCACATTACTAAACCCGAAGTATTTGATATTTTGCATAATGGCAAGGTTAATATGGCAAAGAGTCAGGTTGATGCACCTGAGTGCCAAAGAAGATATGCACTTGATGGCTATAGCAAAGAAAATCAACACTTAAGGATTATAGTTTCTCCTTGTGCAGATAAACTAACAATCATTACCTGCATTGATCTTGATCATGATTGGCCCTGTATATGCGGAAAAGATTATTAAAGTAGCACGTTTTAAGTCTTATGAAAATCATAGAACTTATAACGTACTACTTATATCTCATTTCTAATATCCAAACAGTTCTTCCAAGCTCAACTTTTTCACCTCTCCATATTGCTGTAAATCGGTAGTGCTTACTTTCTTCTCACTAGCCACCACACAATAAGTATAGGGCTTATTTGAAATCTGCTGTTGAGAAAATGCCTTGATATCTTCGAATTTCAGCTTATCTATTCCAGTATAGATATCTTTTCTAATATCCTTATCTATCCCTAAACGCTGATTTTCAAGATAGTTAAAGATGACAGATTCATCCGTAATACGCTCACTTTCAATATCCTTCTTAATTGCCGTCTTAGCATCATCAAATAACTTATCTGCCTTAGGCAAATCATTTATCAGTTCATTCATCGACTTTATAGCATCATTCATTTTATCAGCCTGAGTACCTACATAACCAAGAAATGTAAATGGATTTTCTTTCTTGCTCGGTTTACTGTACCTAGCAAAAGTTGAATAAGCTAAAGCCTTACTCTCCCTGATAGTTTGAAAAACAATACCACTCATGCCTCCTGCACCAAAATAATTATTGAAAACATCAACTGTAGGCAATTTTGTTTGATCGAAAGGTTCTGTATTACGCAACCACCTAATTTCTGCCTGAACCATATCATAATGTGTAAACAAAACTTGATTAGCAGTTTGCTGCAATGGCTTATATTCTACTTTTCCTAGGCTTGCATTAAAACTAGCAGGTAGCTTATGCAATTTTGCAATTGAAGTAGTAAATGCAGCTATAGGCTGAGGTCCATAATAAATAATGTCATGCTTGAAATTAGTAAGATCATGCAATATCGAAACTAAGTCGGAAGCCTTGATATTATTCAATTCCTCATTGCTAAATACATAATTAAATGGATTCTTTGCACCATAAATTGCATAGTTTGTCAATCCCGACATGATAGCACGTTTACTTGTTTTGCTATCTTTTCTTTCCTTCTGAATTCGACCAATCAACTTAGCCAAAGCCTCTTCATCGGGTTTACAGTTCTTAATCACATCTTCAAAAAGCGTCACTGCCTTATCGAAATTCGTTTGTAGCCCTGTTACTGAAATAGTAGTGTATTCTGTCCCTGCACTGACATTAAAACTACAAGCCAATTTATAGAATGATTTACTAATATCTGCTGCTGTCAATTTGTCTGTCCCTAAGAATTGAAGATATTGTGCAGCAGCACCTAACAACTTATTATTCCACGAACCCATGTTGATTCGATAGTATAAACGAAATATTTCATTGTCGTTATTTTGAGAATAATAAACAGTAGCATTGCCAACCGTACTCTTCTTTACATCCTTGCTATAATCTAAGAATAAAGGCTTTAGAGGAGCCGTTTCCATGTCCTCTATCTTTTGTAAAAAAGGGCTTTGAGCGTCCCTATTCACAGTTACCGGCGTAATTTCTGGTTTTGGGACTTTTACAATATTCTTATCCTCTCCCTTTCTTTTATAAATCACCACATTACCTTCTCCTACGAATTTATTAACAAACGCAATCAATTCAGGCTTAGTAACAGCATTCATAGCATCAAGAAATGCTGCTTTTTTGTCCCACATCTTTCCTTTTTCCTGAATAAAAGAATTCATGATAGTTGAGGCAGTAGCATTGATATTCTTGATACTCTCTAACTTATCTAATTTATAATTGGCTGCTGTTGAAGTTATGAGAGATTCGTCAAAATCTCCTTTCTTCAAGAGGTCTATTTGTTCTAACAACAATTTTTTCACTTCATCAAGCGTCTGCCCTTCTTTTGGAGACCCATGAATATCCAATATCCCATAGTCTTTAAAGCTATAATTATAGGCTCCTGCCTTCAATACTTTTTGAGCCTTATTCAAATTCAAATCAACCAATCCTGCCTTGCCATTATCTAATATATTGGAGATCAATTCAAGCATCACACTCTCTTTGTAGCTATTAGCACCCGGCATTCTCCATGCGATGTTAATACTCTCAGCTGTTGGCCCATATACTTCTTTCACAATTGGCGCAGTAATAGGAGGCTCAACAGGCGTAATATAAGGGGTTACAGGTTTTGATTTCCACCACTTGAAAGCTGCATCAATCTTTTGAATCACTTCATCCGCATTAAAGTCACCCACCATAACCAATGCCATATTATTTGGCACATAATATTTTCTAAAAAAGTCTTTAATGGCCAACAACGATGGATTCTTTAAATGATCCACCGTACCAATTGTTGATTGTTGCCCATAATTAGATGTAGGAAAAAGAGAGGCCAATATTTGTTCTTCTAC
>CANCPA010000117.1 GCA_947379895.1 Chitinophagaceae bacterium
GGTTGTAGGTTTGATCTTGCCTCGTCCCATTTATAATTTTGCGCTATAGCCACTTTTATTTGTTGTGTTGGATTAGGCATATTTAATTGACTTACGTCCACAGTAAATTGTACCTTTTGATGGGTTTGCATTAATTTGTTTTCAAGCGGTGACATTACATGTCCGAATATGGCAGATTTATAATTTACTATGAATAACCGTTTAGTAAAAGCAAGTTGAGAAGTATCGCCGTCAAGAAATACTTTTAAGATATAATTTCCACTTTGATAGGGGATACAATTCTTTTCGGGTAAAATCGCTTCGTAATGAATGTAGTTATTCAATGTCATCGACGAAACTTTATATTCACTTATTCTCTGCTGTTGAAATCCTTTGATATAATCGAAAGTACTTAAGTCGGCAGATTGCCAATCGGCATTACACAATTGATAGGTATAATAATAATTTTTGATATTTTCATCTAAGTCATCAAAATGTAATTCGAGTCTGTCGTTACTATTTAATCGTATCATCGGAATGGTCTCCTGATTGCCTAATTGAAATAGCTTTACAGTATGAATGGTTGGAGATTTAATTACATCTGTTTTTTGAGCAAACGAGATGAAGGGTAAAAAAAGTAAAGTAACAAGCCAATTTTTAAAATACATAAGCAAAATTATTCCGAAAAATGAATTTCAAAAATAGCTTAACAATTGATGTGAATGTAATTTAAATTGTTACTAAATGAATCTGTTTTTGCCATGTGTATTTTACCACAATGAACACCTCGTTTATAAATTAGAAGGACGTTAACTAAAGTTTTGTTCTTCTGACTACTTAATTATATGTTTTTTTATTTGAAATTAGAGTATTCTTTATTTTTACCTTTGTTTCCCCTGCATCTAAACCTTCCCTTCTCCTTTTTTAAATTCTTCTATTTTCCTCCAATTTTTACAATAAAGGTTGCTGTTTCCAAATTGTTATTCCGAATAATGAAATGGATGAGACCTTTTTCTTTATCATACCCAAGTTTTTCGGCAGTTGTGGTTACGAAAGTTTTTGTATTACACATTACAGTTACTGAATTCAATTCGGGTATACTTGTTTCGGTCATTCCAAAATAAAATTTAAGACTTTTTCCTGTCGGCACTTTTAATTTAAATTGTGTTGTGCTTGTTAAGTGTGTTGCTTTTCGGGTTATTATTTCATTTTGTTTTAAAGTTCCTTTTCTGATTAGTATTTTATCCCTATGATAAATTACATAGTCATTTGCTTTCAATTTGTTTCTATCAGTAAAGAAGATAGTCGCTGTCTGACACATTTGATTTAGTTCGAAATATAAGGCATTCGCTGCCGTCCGTCTAATAACCGTATTTTCTTCCGAATTACTTTGCAGTGTGGGAGTGGCAGCAATTAAAGGTAATAGTGCATTTGATTTGGTAGTGATTTTTGTAAGCATACAATTCTTGAGACCTCTTAACGACATCGCAGCAAGATTTTGTTTCCCTTTTGTTACTATATTGACCGATTGTGTGCACAACATCTCGGCTGAAAGTCTTGATAGACCTTTAATATTAAATCCCTTGTATTGAGCAGACTTTATTCCAAATGTATTTCTTGCAATTCCAATCACCTCTTTAATGGACTTCATTAATGAAGATGCTTGTATATTCCTAGCCTTAAATCCTTGAGTAGAAATGTTCTTATCCATACGATTAGGAGAGATAGCTATAAATGAATCCCTTTCAGCAGCAAATGCATCTAAACGTAAAATAGTTATTCCTCTCGGACTTAAATATTTTATATCTCTTCTCAAAAATGCTTCTTTTTCAATACAAGCCTGAATTAATTCCTCAAAACTTAAAGAAAAAATGAGCGGTGTGAGCGATGAAGCAGCCATAATTATTAGTTTTAAAGGTATACGCAATAATATTATCATGCAAAGTAGGTTAGTTAGCGTTGTAAACAATACTTTATTTAGAGTTCGTTTTAAAAATGAAATTTAGACTTTCTTTTAATAATAAAATAATGCTTGGGAACTACTTTCTTTATCTTATGGAATAAATAAAAACTTATTAGTGAAAAGCGTACTAATAAATATATTCATCCTAACGGATTGGAATTATTCTGATTAATTAGCTAACTATAAACCTTAAATAGTCATTGAATTTTTATAGAAAATAAGTATTGTTTTATAGTAGTTTAATCATAATTAACCAGGCATTTTGTAGTAATAATAGTTAAGCAGTTTTCATTAATTAGATAAAGATTATCATTAATGATTCAAATGCAAAATTGTTTTGATTGAAATTTTATGAAACTTTAAATATGAATAATTGCTTTTGCACAATGAACAACAAATAGTATATAATTAATGAAAATATTGGGTGAATAAGCGAATGTTTATATTTTGATACCTGTAATTTAAAAGGGTATAAATTGAAGTAATTTGTTTTTTGCGAATTTAAATTTGAAATTTTAGAATGAAAAGGTAATTGGTATAAATGTTAGTATTTATAGTTAGATAATTCAGTAATAATTGTTTTTGAATCACCCCCCATTTAAAATGATTAAATTAAGTATCTATTCAAATTTCTAATAAAGCAACAAAGAGGAGTTGAGGTTTTTAAGCGTAATGATAAAAAAAATCCCCACCTCGCGGCAGGGATTCCTTTTTATTAACCATCAAAACTAAATAAACAACATGTGTACGCCTTCTCCTTCAGATTTTTGATAAAAATCTCCTACCGTTATTACTGCCTCCACACCATCAATTAAGTCTTTCTTTTCATAATGAAACATATCCATTGCCAACTTACAAGCCCAAATCTTAACACCCGATGCAACAAGTATTTCTAAAAATTCTTCTATTCCTGGCATGTCAATTTTTTCCATTTCTTTTTTCATCATATGTGTGGCAAAGGCTTCCATTCCCGGTAAGCCTCCAATCATTGTAGGTATATGCATGGCAGGATTTCCCACAGTAGCTACATGAAGATTATTTAATTTCTTTTTATGAATAGCTTCCAATCCAAAGAAAGTACAAAACATTTCAGCTTCAATACCTTCCATTCTTGCACCATTCGCTAACACAAAAGCCGCATAAACATTTTCGATTGTAGCCTTTGATAAGATTATCATCATCTTTTTTATTTTCCCATTATTCGTACTCATAATTTTATTTTTTATTGATTATATACAACTTGCAGGTTTTGGTACACCTGCTATTTTAGTAGCTGTTTTCAAAGGTGCATTTGGAAATAGTGCATAAAATTCTTTGATGTCAACTACTCCACTCTTACCAATCATCCGAATACTTAAAGCCTTTTCATTTTTTACTTCATCCTGAATAAATGTCAATACTTCCCAATGACGGGGTGTTAAGTTGATCTCATTCTCTTTTGCAAGTTCTTCTCCTACAGATTTATCCCATTGAGAAAAATTAGTCATGAAACCCTCTTCATTAAAGGAAATACTCTTTCCTGCAATCATCTTTTCCATAATATTTGTTTTTTTGTGATTAAATGTTTCTTAATTAAGCTGAGAATCTATTTTTTATTGTAATCCTTTTAACCTTGAACTAATTACTTAAACGTACAACGTCTACTTTATATCCTTACCCGCCTTCTGCATATTTGCTGATACAAATGGAATACTGATTGCCTTTAAAAGCATATTCCAATAGATCCATTTAAAGGCTAGTTTGCCTAAATGATTTAACCAACTTTCCCTTAATAGCGAAAGAGGGCCAATTTTTGGAATTGGAAAAGTTCCTGTAACAGGTTCTTGAGTGTAATTAAAATCTATTAATAATGCTTTACTGTTGCCTGTTTCTATAAAACAATTTGCATGACCATCAAATTCTGCATTTAAGGGCTCTCCTTTTATGTAGTGAAGGATATTTTCTGTCAAAATTTCAGCAGAGAAATGAGCAACAGATCCCGCTTTAGATGCAGGGATATTTGAAGCATCACCAATTACAAAGATGTTTTGATGTTCTTTTGATTGTAAGGTAGCCTTGTTAGTAGGAACAAAATTTAAGTCATCTCCTAAATCTGAACGTTCCATTAAGTCATCTCCTTTATTTGTCGGAACAGTAACTAATAGATCAAAGGGGATTTCTTTTCCACCATAATCTCTGATTACCTTCTTTTCGTTATCCACACATTCAATGGCAAAGTCGCTAACAATATTTATGTTTTTTTCTATTAATAAATGTTCTAGAGTGGCAGTTGCCTTAGGCTTTGTAAACGCTCCACTCATAGGTGTTACATAAGTAATATTTACTTTGCTGCGAATGTTTTTCTTCTTAAAAAATGAATCAGCAAGAAAGGCAAATTCAAGAGGTGCCACGGGACATTTAATGGGCATTTCAGTAATGTGGACTACTAGATTTCCTCCTTTCCAATCTTGTAGTTTAGTTTTAAGTTTAGATGCGCCTTCAAAAGAATAGAAATCATAAACGGACTTTTGCCATTCTTTTCCCATCATACCTTCTGTTTCTTCGGGAGCAATCTTAGAACCTGTTGCAATAATTAAAATGTCGTAGTTGACAATATTTCCGTTATTTAAAATGACTTGATTTTTTTTCGTTACTATTTTTTCAATAGATTCGTTAATAAATACGGCCGATTTAGGAAAGAAATTTTGTAGAGGTTTCACAATGTCAGATTCTTCATAAATGCCAAAGGGAAGAAATAAATAGCCTGGTTGGTAATAATGAACCTTTCTTTCATCAATGATATGAATACGCCATTCTTTTTTGTCTAACTCTTTTGCTAGGTGATTAGCCATCATTGTTCCTGCAGTACCACCACCTAATATCACTATATTTTTACCCATCGTAACAAATTTTGATAGTAACTTATACTGTTCTCGTTATTGAGTGCAAAGAACTATTAGATCGTGTTTAACTTCTGTAACAATTGTCACATATAAAGTAAAGGACTGAAATGAAAATGTTTCAAAAAATGAATTGATATAGGGATTTATTAAAGAGGAGTTTGAAAAGAATAGGAATCTAATTTGTAAATAGACAATTTAATAAAGTCAAATAATATTTCTAATCGTTTTTTTATGATTTGCTACGGTGGTCATAGAAATGCAAAAAGACCACGCTGATAATCAACGTGGTCTTTTTTTATTGAGGACTACAATGCGTATAAATGATTTTTTTACTACTAATAATAATTCATTCCTTCGACCTTAATACTCCTATAAATCTGATTCTTGCAACAAGTAAATTGAACTTGATATCTATTATTAATACCTTCTTCTACTATTACTTGTATCTCCTGAACCTTTACTATAACTGTTGTTTCTGTTTGTAGAAGAGTTTCCTCCTCTAAAATTATTCCTTTGAGAGTTTTGTGGTCTCAAAGAGGCTTGAGTAGGAGGTTTACTGTAAGCATTGTCATCTTGTTGATAAGGATGTTCACGGTCAATAGGAATTGCTTTACCTATTAATTTGTGTATATCCCGTAGATAATCTTTTTCTTCAGCGTCGCAAAAAGAAAGAGCAATCCCGTTAAATCCTGCACGACCTGTCCGGCCAATACGGTGAACATAAGTTTCGGGAATGTTAGGTAATTCAAAATTAATTACATGCGATAACTCATCTATATCAATTCCTCTCGATGCAATATCTGTTGCTACTAAAACCCTGTTTTTCCCACTTTTAAAATTACTCAATGCTTCTTGTCTAGCATTTTGAGATTTATTTCCATGTATTGCTTGAGTTTCGATACCCATTCTAGTTAAATGCTCGGCAACTTTGTTCGCGCCATGTTTAGTGCGGGTAAA
This sequence comes from Chitinophagaceae bacterium, assembly GCA_947379895.1. Lineage (GTDB taxonomy): Bacteria > Bacteroidota > Bacteroidia > Chitinophagales > Chitinophagaceae > Parasediminibacterium. The sequence continues at coordinate 5,782 of CANCPA010000117.1, forward strand.
TACCAAAGCACTATTGATTGAAGGGTCTTTAAGCAGATGAAATAACAAATCTTTTTTATTCCCTTTGTCAACTAGAAACAGCTTTTGTTGAATAGTATCTGCGGTAGATGAAACGGGAGATACCTGAACAATTGCAGGATTCGTTAATATGCTGTTTGCCAATTGTTGAATATCCGCGGGCATCGTTGCCGAGAAAAATAATGTTTGTCTCTTAGCAGGAATCTTGGTTATGATACGTTTTACATCGTGTACAAAACCCATATCAAGCATTCTATCAGCTTCATCAAGTACAAATGTGGTTAGTTTATCAAGGTTTACATAACCTTGAGTCATTAAATCTAGCAATCTGCCGGGTGTGGCAATTACAATATCAACGCCTCTTTGTAAGGTATTTACTTGACTAAATTGATTAACTCCACCAAAAATTACGGCATGTCTATGTTTCATTTGACTACCATATGCGTCGAAACTTTCACCAATTTGAATGGCTAATTCTCTTGTGGGAGTTAATATCAAGACTTTAATTCCCTGTGTATTTGCGGTTTTTTTGTGAGCTTCTAAGAGTTGAAGAATAGGGATAGCAAATGCGGCAGTCTTACCTGTACCTGTTTGTGCACAACCCAATAAATCTTTGCTAGCAAGGATTTCAGGTATAGCTTGTGCTTGAATTGGTGTAGGTGTGCTGTAACCCTCTTGTTCAAGGGCTTGTAATATAGGACTAATGAGTCCCATTTCTTTAAATGTCATTATAAATTTGTTAGGGCAACTGTATTCCTATTGGGGAACAAGTGTTGCCAATTAATTAAGTGCTAAAGTTCATTTCAGGGAAGTCGAAGAATTTTTAGTATCAATTTATTACTGGAGAAGTATGTAATAATGTAATGAAACCTGTTCGACGAAAATAGTAATGTGCAAAAGCGGTTTATGTTAGATATAAACTTACGGATTGTTTTTAAATAACGCCGCAAAGATGCAGAATTATATTGAGACTAATATAAATATGTTTGTTGAATATGGGAATAATAAGTTGTTGATGCCCTTGTTTAGCTAAAAGTAAAGTGGTATGTTATAAGTTTTATGTTATATGTATTAAGTTTTACGATCTAAGTGATGAGTGAAAAGCGGACTCCCTTGAAACACAGGAAGTCTCATTAGTTTTGGTTGTATTCTTCAGAAATTTAATACTTACAAGGTATAACTTAATACGCAAAACTTACAGCTTATTACTTTCTAAAACGGTATTTAAAAAGTTTGGCAATATACAGTTATGAGTCCATGATATCTTTTCAGGGTCATGTAATTGTTCTACAATACTTGCCCATTTTTCTTCTCCAAAGTTATTTATAACCGCTTGTTTTCTTTCTTCTGTTTGTAAATGAGAACTCATTCCAATTGGGTCTGCTTCGGGATGAAATTGAGTGCCCACAAAATATTTATTAAATCGTACGGCCATGATTGCACGTTCAAAAGGAACATGTGGTCGTTCTTTTTCGATGGAGAGAATCTTGCCGCCCATTTTTTCTATTATAGAATAGTTTGGACTAATTACCTGATAGTCCCGACTATCTACCGCATAGAAAGTGTTTTTTAATCCTTCAAATACTGCATCATCATTTGCATTTTCTAATTGGTGAATTGGAAAAATACCAAACGACGTGCTTTTTCTTTTACAAACCAAACCAACTTGATAATACCTGCAAGCCAATTGAAAGCTATGGCAAATAAACAGGATATGCTTCTTTTGGGAATTTGAATCGTTATTATTCCATTCTTCAATAGATTCAAGCCAATCGAAATATTGCTTTTCCCATAGTGAATCTATAGAATCAATAGGAGAACCTGGACCACCACTTGAGATATAGGCATCGTACGAATGATCGGGTATTTGCATTAACCTTCGTACATCAAACTCACTTGATTCAATAATTAAATTGTTATTATGGGCATATTGAGCAATAATATCTCTGATATTTTGCATTCCTTGATTGGGATACCCATCATATAAGTCTAATATTGCTATTCGTAATGCTCTCTTTTTGGGGTGCTTCTCCATATTTAATAAAAAGGAAATGAATATGATGGGTTATTCAACAATCGTTTTAGTTTCTGATTTAGAATCGATTGGAATGTTTGTACTCATCAATTCCGCAGTACCTTTAAGTGCAATCGTTTGAATAGAAGAAGTTAATAATCCATTTATTGGAGCAAACTTTTGACTTGTTGTACGTGTTCCTGTAAGATTTTGTTTTACATCATAACCCATCATCTTACTTGTACCTTTTGCAGATATTGAAGTATTAGAGGTAATCTCCACATTTGTGTTGTTTGCTTCTGCAATTGAATAAATTGTTATTGCTTTTTGATAGCCATCTTCACTTGTTTGTTCTGAAGTCCATTGATAACCTTTGACTTTTTCTTTTACTGAAGCAGGAATAAATAAATCTGTAATTAGCGCTTCGCTACTTGCTACAATTCCATTAGCAGGAGAAAACTCTTCAGTTAAATTTTTGAGACTTTTGGCGTCAGACTTTATTTTACCATTCACTAATTTAAATTCTTGTGCTTTATTCATGTCAGACAATATGCTTGCTAACATGGGATTAGCAGTAGTAGTTGCGTCATCAGAGTTAAAAGCTTGTTCTTGCCCCATCATACTTAATAATCCTTTGACGTTCTTTAAAGTGCAGGTCAAAGTTATTGTGGAATCAGCGATGCTTTTAATTTCTACAACAAATTTGACTGTATCATATATGCTTGTAGTCATTGATGTTCCCATCATATTGCTTGTATTATTTAAAGTTGTTGTTTGTGTGACATTTAGTTTTTTTCCTACAGTCAATTTAGATTGAGCAATGACTGCAGTTGTGATCAATAATGGAAGTACAAATAATATTAATTTCATTTTCTTCATCTTGTTTAGTTCGTAATTGCTTTAAGTTGTTTTTTTATGATTACTTCTTCTTCTTTTATTTTTAACTAATAAAATATGTGGCAAAGAAACATAAAAGCATTTATCTAAAAGCAATTGGAATATAAAGTCAACGAAAAAAACTATTGATTAAGAATTTAATCTCGGCTTATTGCAGTAGTTAATTATTAAAGTTAGGTCAGTATGGGTTCTGTAAATCGCTTTCATAAATGGACAGTAAAAGAATTTGGTGACTTGATAATTATAGATTGATTTAATTAATCAAATTAAGTTGAATTTGCTTTCCATATATTTACTACCGACACTTATTTAGAATTTAAGTTATTATGCATTCATTACGGCAAAGTTTATATGGTTTTCTTCTGCTTAATGTTGTGTTTATTATATTTTGTAATGAGGTGTTTTCTCAGGTTACCCCGTCATATAAAGCCAATAAAACTGATTCTTTTTTTCTGGCAAGAAAGAAAGGATTTTGGGGAAGAATAGTACAAAGCGTTTATCGAAATCCTGCAAACAATCAAAACGCAATTCCTGCCGAGAAGAATATTAATGAATTCCTACATTTTAAAGGGAAAATTATTCATCAAATTATTTTGCGGGATATAGGTTTTGGAAAGTCGGTTACTGATACAAATTATAGTTTTAATAATTATCTTACAAAAGCAGCAAACTTTCTCCATCATCCAACTTACAAATCTGTTGTAAAGGATAACTTATTTTTTATAGAAGGAGATACATTAAATCCATATATAATGGCTGAAAATGTTCGGTATTTACGGAGTTTATCTTATTTGCAAGATGCAAGAATTGAAATTTCTAATTGCAATGTTAAAGCTAAAAGTGTAGATGTAAGGGTGTACTATAAAGATGTATTTCCTTTAGGAGTAGTGGGCGAAGTTGCTGCAAATGAAATCTTTACTTCTATCACAGATAATAATTTACTAGGAACAGGTCAGCAATTAAGTATTAATTATTTGTATGATTTAAATAGAAAGCCTCGAAATGGAGTTGGTTTAGAATACATGAAACGTAATGTATTGGGCAGTTTCTTGAATGCTGCAATTGGATTTCAAAATATTTCGAATGCCTATAGCGATGGAAAAAAGAATGAAACCTATATGTATGTCCGAGCCGATTTGCCTTTGGTAAGTGCTTATTATACGTGGACAGGTGGTTGTGAAATAGCCAAACATTTTAATAAAAACAGTTTTTATACAGACTCATTATTTGAATCAAACTATAAATATGCATACACAAATTTTGATATGTGGGCAGGATATAACCTTAATGGCCTACATTTATTGAAAGAAAATGCAGAAAGAAAGGTTAAGCACTTTGTTGCATTAAGAGTTACTGATTATCATTTTAATAATGTTCCTGAAATATATAAGTCAAATTATAATGCTATATATGCTACAACAAGGAGCGTACTAGGTAGTTATACGCTATTTAAACAGGAATATTATCATACAGGATATATTTATGGATTTGGTCGAAATGAGGATGTTCCTGAGGGATATAATATTTCCTTTTTTGGAGGTTGGTCAGAAAAGGATGGTTATCAACGTCCTTATAGTGCTATTAATTTTGAAGGGAATTATTTTAATAAAAAGAAAGATTATTTTGATTACAGCATAAAGTTAGGAGGTTACCATAGAAATGGAAAACTAGAAGATGTGAGTGCCTTAGTTAATTTAGAAAGTTTTACTCGTTTAAGGAAACTTGGAGTTAGGTGGTATAATAGAATGTTTTTAAGTGGAAGTATTGCACACCAATTTAATCGATTTCTCGAAAATCCGCTAACTTTAAACAGTATATATGGATTGCCTCAGTTTAATGCTGATTCCTCAACCTTATCTACTACAAGGCTTACGGTAAATTGTGAGTCTGTATTTTTTAATAAATGGAAGTTTGCAGGGTTTAAGTTTGCACCTTTTATGTTTACAAACTTTACAGCCTTGAAAACAGATGCAAATGTTGACGGATCGAACGTTGATGGTTATTTAAGTACAGGACTAGGAGTGAGGACTAGAAATGAGAGCTTGGTTTTTGGAACTATTGAACTAAGAATGTCTTATTATCCAAGAACTACAGGGGTTATGAAACCGTTTAATATTACCATTATTAGTGATTTGAGATATAAATACAATAGCCAATATATTACTCGACCCGATTTTGTTAGTATCAATTAGTGGTTAGTTGTTAGTGATTAGTGTTAAGAATGTATTGTTCTTAAAATTTACAAAGAAATATACACTATCTAATAACTAATATCTAACAACTAATAGCAACCCTCTAACAACTATATGCAAACAACGATTACCAAAGCTGATGAACTTCTTTCTTTATATATTTTTCATAAACAGCTTGCATGGCTTCGATTTGAAATGCTGTAAGGGACGGAATTGATAATGCTGAAAGGTTAGATGCTACTTGTTCCTTGGTTGATGCTCCAGGAATTATTGTACTCACTTCATCAAATCCAAGTATCCATTTTAGTGCAAGTGGAGCTAAGTTTTCGTTGTTCGGGAAAATGCTTTTTAATTCTTCAACTGCTTCTAGTCCTTTGTTATAATCAATACCCGAGAATGTTTCTCCTTTATCAAAGGCTTCTCCATTTCTATTGAAAGAACGATGGTCGCCTGAATTAAAAGTGGATGTGTTAGTAAATTTGCCTGTTAATAATCCGCTTGCCAATGGAACCCTTACTATGATTCCCACATTTTTCTTCTTTGCTTCGCTAAAAAATAATTCAGCAGGTCTTTGACGGAAAAGATTGAATATAATTTGAACTGTAGTCACATTTTCATATTCAATACCTTTTAACGCTTCTTCAACTCTTTCTACACTAACGCCTAAGTTCTGAATCTTTCCTTCAGACTTTAATCTATCAAATAGTTCGAATATTTCAGGACGATAAAACACATCGGTAGGAGGGCAATGCAATTGAATTAAATCTAGCGTTTCAAGTCCAGTTCTTTGTAAACTGTCTTCAACAAATTGTCTTAAAACAGTAGGTTGATAGGATGCACTTATATGAGGATTCAACTGTCGTCCACATTTTGTAGCGACAAAAATTTTCTCTGAACGAGCTTTTACTATTCTTCCTACCGCTTTTTCGCTTTCTCCATCAGAATATACATCGGCAGTATCGATGAAATTTATTCCTGAATCAATCGCTTCATTCAATATTCTGTCTGCAAGAGAATGGCTGAAATGCTCACCCCATTTGCCTCCTACCTGCCAGGTTCCAAGACTGATTGCAGATACATTAATTCCAGTTTTGCCAAGTTGTCTGTAAATCATTTTGTTGTTTTTTATAATTTTAGGTTTGAATGAACGAAAATAATGCAAAACAAGATTCACGATATTTATTAAAAATGACATTCTATTTATAAAATATTGGTTGTAGCTTAAAAACAAGCTTTTTATATAAGCACAAACTGTTTCTTTGCAGTCCGAAAAATTTTAAATGACATGCAATTATCATCTTTATTAGATCGTTTCGAAGAACCCGCAACACTTAAAATGGCTAAGCTTGGCCGTGAATTAAGGGCAAAGGGAGTTGATGTAATCGACTTAAGTTTAGGCGAACCTGATTTTGATACGCCTCAGCATATTAAGGATGCAGCAATAAAGGCGATTAACGATAACTTTAGTCATTATACCCCAGTTGCCGGATATCTTGATTTGCGTGAAGCCGTTTGCACTAAGTTAAAGCGTGATAATAATTTGGATTACAAGCCTGAGAATGTTATTACCTCTACAGGTGCTAAACAAAGTTTGGCAAATGCAATCTTGGCTTTAGTTGATGAAGGGGATGAAGTGATTATACCTACTCCTTATTGGGTAACCTATAGTGAGTTAGTAAAAATTGCTCGGGGTAAGGTTGTAGAAGTTCATACAAATCTAGAGAGTGGGTTTAAGATAACTCCTGCTCAATTAGAGGCTGCTATTACCGATAAGTCAAAGGTATTTATGATTTCTTCTCCTTGTAATCCTTCAGGGGCTGTTTATAGCAAAGCAGAATTATCTGCGTTAGTAGAAGTTTTTAAAAAGCATCCAAACATAATTATCATTGCTGATGAGATTTATGAATACATCAATTTTGTTGGTGCCCATGAAAGTATTGCTCAGTTTGAAGAAATTAAAGATCGGGTCGTATTAATTAATGGTCTTAGTAAGGGATTCGCAATGACAGGTTGGAGATTGGGATATATCGCTGCTAATGCAACAATTGTAAAGGCATGTGAGAAATTGCAAGGTCAATTTACGAGTGCAACTTGTTCAATTACACAAAAAGCCGGAGTAGTAGCATTAACAACAGACTTGAAACCAAGCTTCGAAATGGCAGCTCAGTTTGCCCTAAGAAGGGTAAGGACAATGGAATTAGTAAAAGCCATTCCCGGAATAAAGTGTTACGAACCAGAAGGTGCTTTCTATATTTTCCCTGATGTTAGTAGCTATTATGGCAAATCGAATGGGGAAGAAGTGATAAAGAATTCGGCTGATTTTAGTATGTATTTATTAAATACGGCACATGTTTCTAGTGTGATGGGAGATGCATTTGGCGAGCCGAATTGTGTTCGTTTTTCATTTGCTAACAACATGGCAAATATTGAAAAGGCATGGGCACGAATTGCTGATGCTTTGGTTAAATTGAAATAGTGGTAAGTTTTAAGTTATAAATTGAGGCTTTTCTATAAAGGGATAACTTTTATTAGCTCATAGTTTTTATAGAACCAAACTAAAGAAAATAAAAAGTCCTCCAAGTTGATAAACTCCTGAAGGACTTTTTGATTTTTTAATGGATGAAAGTAATTATCTATGCCAAACGGTATCAATTACTTTCAAAGCAGTTACAATAAATGCAATCAAACCAATACTCCATTGCATGTTTTTATTAATTGCAGTTTGAATATCAGTTTTAATATTTGCAATGTCAATTTTTAAATCGCTTATTCCAATCTTTAAACTGCTTATGTCTGCTTTTATTATGACAACATCACCTTTTAAAATATTAACATCTGTTCTTAGACCAACTAAGTCTGTTTTTAGGCTGCCAATTTCAACTTTCAATTCACTAATCTCTGTTTTTACTTCATACTTTAGAGACGAGAATTCTGATTTTAAACCAACGAATTCGAGTTTTAGCGTTGAAACATCTGCTGTTACTTCATCAAGTTTTTTGTCTAGATGGTTGATATGGTTGAATTGGGATTTTAAGAGCAAAGTATTTATATCTTCATTATTCAATCCTTCGCCCTTACTGAATCTATCACCAATTTCTTCTAATTTTGGTGAAATCATTTGCATGAGAATGTCATCTATTTTTGTTTGCTTATTCATGATCACCTTATTTTCTCCAAATATAACCTTTGTTTACAGTATTGTATAAATAAACTGAATTGTTAATTAATATTACAGAACAAGTAAAACTACAAAAACTCTAAATGACATATTCCTTTATAAGTTTTTACACTAAAATTTTATTGAATAGAATATTTAATTAACGCAGTTATTCTAAATGTAAAAATTACTACTACATTTATCCCCTTAAAACAACTTTTCTACAAACAATATGAACAAGAATATACTTAATAAATTCCTGATTTTAATAGCACTTTTTAGTTTATTGACTGTTGGGTGCAAGCAAAAAAAGGTAAGTCTTGACGGAGATACTCCTGTTAAGGTCAAAGATTTTATGGAAGCCTTTTCTCCAATTGTGCTTCCATTTGTTGTAGCTGATTCTAATATTCATGCGTTTGAAGACACCGTATCAATTGGTCCTAAAGTATTCAATCAGTTTGTGCCTGATAGCATTTTAAGTGAGATAATAAATACAGAAAAGAAGTTTTCTATACATCCTGTTGGTCGTTTTGAAAAGGAAAAAGAAACTTATTTGATTGTAAATATCACTCAAAAAAAAAAAACGCATGTAGTAGTAATTGCTTTTGATAAAAAAAGTAATACTTTTCTTGCGGCTAAAAGTATGATTGATGATGCAGCAATTGATGGTTACATACAATCCCTTTCTATCAATAAAGAACCCACTTTTACAGTAGGTAAAGAAAGAATTAATCCTCAGACAAAACAATTAGAGTTTACTCATATTGGGTGGGTGTATAATACTGCAGGCATATTCATGGTTATCGTAAATGATACAAATGAAGATAAAAAGAAGGTTGGCGTTATTTTAAATCCAATTGATACGCTTCCACGTAAAAATAAATTAAGCGGCGAATACGCCACAGATAAGAAAAATTTCATGTCGATCAGAGATGGTAAGGATGCAAATACCTATCAGTTTTTCATTCATTTTGAAAAGAAAGAAGGAACATGTGTGGGAGAGTTGAAAGGCATATTGCAAATGAAGAGTCCGCAAGAAGGTATTTATAGTCAAGGAGGCGACCCTTGTGTTATTGACTTTAATTTTGAGGGCAATGAAGTGACAATTAAAGAAAAGGGAAGTTGCGGTAATAGGAGAGGGATGGATTGTTTTTTTGATGATACGTTTATTAAGAAAAGAGTCAAAAAGTAAGTTGCAAGTAATAAGTAATAGGTAATAAGTATTAGGTTATAAGTTTTAATGCGAATCAAGGGTTGAAATACACTTGGATAAGTGCCGTAGGCACGAAATATCGGTAGGAAACAGGTGAATAATAATTGCTTAAAGTCCCGTAGGGACGACATGTCATTTTAAAATGCTCAAAAGAAACACTTTTTATAGTTTCAAACGCAAATTATGTCGTACCTACGGCACTTCAAGCATTCATTTTAATATT
>CANCPA010000118.1 GCA_947379895.1 Chitinophagaceae bacterium
AAAAATGCCATTTTGTTTAATTTAATTATGATTTAATACTTGATAATGTGCTTTTGTTCTATTAAAAATGATTTATCTGCTTTTTTTCCTGCCAATATGTAGCGTTACACCAACTTACTGTAACGTATGCGCAGGTTGTTGAAGCGTTATTGTAACTTATATTAACGTAACAGTGACTCAACTGCTGTTTGCAAGAAGTCTCGTTAGCATGTACGCAAGTTCCGTTAACGTTACAATGGGTAATCCTATACCAACATCAAGTTCCGCTTAACTATCATATTCTTGGTGACACCTATCCGTGACTTACGTTTAGCTAACAATGAGTTGCGTTAACGCTAATCTAACTAGGGAGGATCTATGATTCCTTTAATGCTATAGTGTTTTTTCTCAGAGTGAGTTAAAGAAATGAATGAAAAAGCCGGTATATCTAACAATACAGTCTGACAAAGATGCAGGTAATTTGGTATTTTAAATGTTTGAAGAGTTAGGCTGTAAAATGAGAAGATATAATGTAAAGTCGAGGCAAAAATGCCTGACAAATAGTGATAAAATGGGATAGAAAAAATTGTTTGTAAAAATTGTTGATGCAGATAACCAAAATATTTGGTAAGCATGCGCAAGCAAGTAAGTAGTTTTAGTGGCTAATTGATGATGCCTGAACTTTAGTCGCTAAACTTACAAGTTGCAAATGTATGTGTTATATAATAGGGGGTGCTAATAAGTTTTTCGCTGACAGAGAAGCCCTACAAGGGTTTGAAATACTTATAGGGTTGGTAATCTATTGAAACTAAAACCGATAATTCCTTCCTACTATTTGTTTCAGTAAAAAAATTTAATCATTACTATATATTTGCTTCTATGAATGTTGATGTAAATATTGTGCAAGAAGATAACAGTGAAGATGTTTACGAAAAGAAAACGTTTACTGTAGATAAAGGGCAGGAGCCAATGCGCATTGATAAATGGATTCAAAATCATATCGAAGGAGCAACCCGTAATAAAATACAGCAGGGTATCGAATCTGGTTTTTTAACTGTTAATGGGAAGATTGTAAAGAGTAATTATAAAATCAAACCAGGTGATGATATAATTTGGATGACATTTATTAATCCTGATTATACTATACTTAAGGCCGAACCTGTTCCTTTAAACATTGTTTATGAAGATGAAGATGTAATAGTCATCAATAAGCAAGCTGATATGGTGGTGCATCCTGGTGTTGGTAATTTTTCTGGAACATTATTAAATGGAGTATTTTATCATTTGCTACAACAAAATCCTGAGATTAGTGAAGAAACATTACCACGTTTTGGTTTGGTACATCGAATTGATAAAAATACTACCGGATTGATTGTGTTAGCAAAAAATGCAATAGCAGCTGCTCATTTATCCAAACAATTTTTCAATCATACAGTACAAAGAAAATATGTTGCCGTTGTTTGGGGAGATGTTGAGGAAGATAAGGGTACTGTAAATGCACATATTGCACGACATCAGCAGTATAGAAAAATGTTTGCAGCCTATCCTGATGGTGATATTGGTAAACATGCAATTACTCATTATTCAGTTATTGAACGATTAAATTATGTAACTGTTGTAGAATGTGTATTAGAAACAGGGCGAACACATCAGATTCGCGTTCACATGAAACATATTGGTCATACACTTTTTAATGATTGGGAATATGGTGGCGAGAAGATTTTGAAGGGAACTATTTATACTAAGTATAAACAGTTTGTAGAAAATTGTTTTGATTTATGCCCTAGATGTGCGCTTCATGCAAAAACACTTGGTTTTGTTCATCCGAGAACCGAAGAAGAAATTTTCTTTACTACCGATTTGCCTTCAGATATGCAACAAATGATAGATAAATGGAGAAATTATGTTCAAAGTAATAATAGTCGAATAGAGGAGTAGATAAGCTTGTATTATGAAAGCAAAAAAAAATCCCGTTCAAAAACAATTGAACGGGATTTTTTAAAACTAGATGTGAGCTGAATTTGATATCAATCTTGTAAACTTTGACTATGAAATTTTTGCTAAAAAGCGATCAATTACATTTGTTTTATATAGATGACTTCTAGAATAGGTAAACGCATTCGATTTTATTTTTTCGTACAATTCTCTGTCTTCCGTAAGTTTAATAATTGAAGTAGAAATGTTTTCCAAATTAGAGTCAGGAATAATATGACCACATTTATTGTTATTAATAATATTGTACAGGGAAGTTGAAGCACTTGCAGATACAATGGCACAACCACCTACACCAAGAATATTAGTTAATTTAGAAGGTAAAAACAAGTCTTTACCAGGATCCTTTTGAATAATTATATGTAAAAAGGCTGCATTAAGCATCTCATTAAATTCATTAGTGGGTAGTAATCTTAAAAAGTATACGTTTGTTAATCCAAACCCTTGAGAATAAATTGAAAGCTTCTCCTTATAGGGACCTTCGCCGGCAATAACAAAACAATATTCCTCATTATCTTTAAAATAATTGGCAGTATCAATAAGGACTTCTAACCCCTGTTTTTCACCAATTGCGCCAGAATAAAATATCATTTTTTTATTCTTAAGCCAACTGTATTTTTTGATATAGGAATCTGATGATGTTGGAAAAATTAGATTATTATTGATCCAATTAGGGAATAACAAAATATTTAACTGTTTATCTGTTTTGGCTTGAATTTTTTTAAGCATTCCCTCAGAAATAGTTGAAATAAAGTTTACTCTTTTCAAAATATATTCTTCCATTTTGAATAATATTTGAATAATAAGTCTCCGTTTAATCATCCCTAAATTACTTGCTGCATCAATTTGAAGGTCTTGTATGTGATAAATAAGTATTGTTTTTCTAAAAAAACATCTATAATACAGACCAAGAAAACCAATAGCAAAAGGAGGAATTGGAAAAAAGAGATAATCAAACTTTCTTCTTTTTAGCATAAGAATTGACAGCATAATAAAGGTTGATGCCAAAAAAAGAGCATCTTGTAGCAATCTTTTCATTGTCCGTGGCCTAGCAGGAATATATACAGGCATCCTATATACGGTAATACCATTTACTATCTCTTTCTTAATATTGTTTTTATAGCCATCATAAAGGCGCCACTGAGGATAATATGGATTACCTGTAATTACTGTTACCTCAAAATTTTTCTCTTTTGCCAAATATTCTGCCATTTCAGCTGTATATTTTCCAATACCAGTGATTTCAGGAAAATAATTGATTCCAATAATTAATATCGATTTTTTCAAGGTTGTTTTTGTTTTTTTAACTAATTCTTTCTAAATAAAATATAGAAGTGTAATCTTAATATTTAAGTACTCTATTTCTTATTTTAATTGCAGGATTACCTGCATTTATACTCCAAGCTACTAAATCTTTTGTTGCTACAGAGTTTACGGTTAATACGGAGTGTGTTTCACAAACAACGTTTGGACAAACTACTGCATTTGCACCTATCCAAACACCGTCTTCAAGTTTAATTTTACCCAATTTATAAGGAAAACTGCTAATTGTATAATCGTGATTTCCTGTCAGCAACAAGGCTCCTTGAGAAATGCATACATCATTCATAATTTCAACTTCGTCTAAATTATCTATCCAAACAGACTCTCCAATCCAACAGTTATTGCCAATATTTAGTCTCCATGGATATTTAATTCTAATTTTAAGCTTCATTATTAGACCTTCCCCAATTTTTGCTCCAAATAATCGTAATAACATTACTTTGAATGACATTGGAAAAGGAATAGAAGAGTTGAGTATAAAATAATTAATTAAAGACCACAATAATATTTTTAATTTATTTCCATGATAATAATTACCTATCGAAAATGTATTAAGTTTTGTGGTAACCATAAATTTCTAATTCTGATTTAAAGGTTTGTTTCTAATTCTTTTTTTAAGTTCAAGGCTGCATGTTCAACTCTAAATAATTTTAAATAGGCATCTAATGCATTTTTTGAAATTACCTTTTTTTCGGTATCTGAAAAATTTAGCCATTTTTCTAAAAGTCTATATATGCCTATTTCTGTATCATCATCAACAATTCCTGCTTTTTCTTCTGCAATTTCATAATGTATATTTATTTTATCAGTTATTAAAACAGGTTTGCTACATGCCAATGCTTCTACTACTGAAATTCCAAAATTTTCCTGATGACTTGGAAGAATAAACGCTTCACAGCCATAAAAAGCACCCCATTTTGATTCGGAAGTTAACATTCCTGGAAAATGAACTTTATTAATCATTATTTTATTAGCCTTAACACTATCGACAATGCTTTTTCCAAATTCAGTTTCAATTCCGGGCCCTGCAATAACAAGATCAGGAATATTGTTTATATTAACTTCATTCTCGAGAATTTTAGAATATGCGGAAATTAGCAAGTCCACTCCTTTCTTAATGTGAATTCTGCTCAAAAACAAAATGTATGACTTACCAATTGGCGTATCTAATTTATTATAAAAGGCATCAAAAAAAGTTTGATTATTTAAAGGCGGTGCGGAAATTCCATAGCCAATGTTTATTTCTTTTTTGGGAAGATATTTATTAAAAGTATGTTTTGCCAATTTCATTTCTTCTTCACAAGTAAATAATATTCCATCTGCTTCATTAATTAGTCTTCTTTCAATAACCTTCCAATATATCCAGTTTCTAATTGCTTTTAGTTTTCGACCCTTTGCATTTTGAAAATAAGGATCAAGCATTCCATGAGGCATCACATAATAAATGGGATTATTGCTTTTACTTCTTTGTCTCAGCGTTCTAACCACTTTATTAGCTGCATAACCATGATAAAGCCATAGTGTATGCACTATGATTACGTCATATTTATCAATATTATCATAAAGCCAATTTATTAAATTATTATTATACCCCCAAAATCCTTTAGCCGCCCCAATTGCATGTATTACAAATGAATCATTTTTTAAAAAATCAGAACCCGCATCATCCAAACAAACAACTTCATTTACTATTCCAATTTTAGCCAATTCGGGTATTGAACTCCTTATTCCCTGACATGGTCCTCCATACGAAGGATTCATTGTAGGAATAATACGTAGTACTTTCATTTTTATTTCAATTAAGATTATTTCCTTTGAGTAGTATTATTACTTTTCAAGGATGCCATCGCCAACCCACCAACTAAAACAGTAAAACCGAGGGAAGTTGGTTGACCTAATTGATTTTGAATAATACTTAAAAATGTATAACTCATCAACATCCAAGGTAGTATATTGTTATTACCAATTTCCTTATACGAAGAAGTTAATAATTGAAAAGATAGTGTTACCCTTAAAATAATTATTGACATACCAAATATAAATCCCATTTCTCCAATCATTCTTCCCCATTCTCCTTCTGCAACAATAAATCCAGTTGTTCCTGTTGTAACCATTGCACCAACATTTGTACCCAAACCTATTCCGTATCCAAAATATGGAATAGAAGGATTATTAAAAATTGCTCCAAATAATCCTCCTAAAAATCTGTCAAAAATAGTTCCGTTAATACCTCCTTCTGCAGTCGAAGCAGAATCAAAGCGGGTATTAAAAGCATCTATTGCAGTTGAAAAGAATGAGATATCTTTTAGAAAATAAAAGATTAACAAGATTAAGAAAAGGCCACTAAAAAGTCTTCCCAATATTTTTGGTCTTTTTGTCAAAGTTGCAACCATAAAAATAATTGCAATAAAAACTTGAAAAACTAAACTGCGACTAATGCTCATAGGAATTGCAATTATAAAAGCGATTGTTGAGCATACCAAAATCTTTGAATCAATAAATCTTTTTTCAGCAACCCAAAACCATAGAACAAAACAAGTTGCAACAGAGTAATACATCACATTTCCACTTGTAAATGAAAATATTCCAGGTGGTCTATAAAAGCCATTTGCACCGCTAAAACCACCCCCCGTCTCATCTCCACCAACACCTCTATTAACAAATGATGTTTGAGGACTATAAAATTGAGCCACTATTAATGCAGTCATTGGCACTAAAAAATAAACAATTATTTTGCCAAATTTGATTACATCATCCCTTGTAAAAACTATACCCATTAAAAACACTAAGGGTAAGTGAAGTATAAAAATTCTAGCTCCATATATTGCAACAAAAATATTTCCATGTCCCATATATACTGCAATAGGAATAGACAAAAAAGCAACAATAAATAAAGTGCCTATATATAAATCAAATTTTAAAATATTGTATTTTAAGGCTAATAACATTATCCAAAGAGCAACAGGGTCTCTAACCACTAACAAAGGAGTTGCTAAACTAGGAAAGATCCATTTTCTTAGTGCTCCTTCAATTAATAACAGGATAATATATAACCAAAGTAATTTTTTTACATTATTATACCCTTTTTCTTTGTTCAAATCCCAACTGTTTATTTAAAGTATTTTCGTTCTAATTTGATATGCCTTCAATAATCAAATCTGAATATTTTTTCCATGAATATTCCATTGCATGTTTTTGAGCCATTATTGACATTCTATCCAATTCATTTCGATTTTCGTATAACCAATTTAATTTTTCAGCAATTTTTTCAGGATTTCTTATTGGAACCAAAAATCCAGTTTCTCCTTCAATAATCAAATCTTCTCCACCTGTATTTGCTGTTATTATTAATGGCAAACCCTGACTCATTGCTTCTTGCATGACCAATGCCCTACCCTCAACAATAGACGGAAGACAAAAAATATCGCAACTTTTCATCAACTCAAGTACTTCATTATGTGCTCTTGGCGATTCATAAATGAATTGACGATATTGGTTTTTATAAAAATGAATAGGGACAATTGGTATTCCCATTACAATTAATTCTATATTTTTATTATTTAGCAACTTAAAGGCATCAAATAAGTCCCCTAACCCCTTTCGTTGTCCCATAGAACCTGCAAAAAGTACACGAAGTGGTTTATTCTTGTTTTTTTCTATTGGAAGTTTAGGATAATTTGTTGGTGAACCAAAAGGCGCAACTATTACCCTTTTGGGCCTGTCAAATGTTGGCAATGTATTCTTTACAAATTCAGATGGTACAATAATAACATCAGATAATTCTAATTCCTCAGATTTTCGATTTAATTTTTCTTCGCTATCATTTACTCCTCCACCTAATGTGTTTCTCCATAGTGGTAAACGAATAGATTCTTCAGTAATTAACTTTTTCCTTTCTTTCCAAAATGCAATCGGCAAATCATAAAAACATTCTATGCCTTTCTTTTTTGCTTCTCTAAATGAATATAAAGCTCCATCTTCATAAGCGTATACACCATTAATATTTTTATTGTTATTAATTGCACAAGCAACTTTTAAATCTAAACTTTTATAAATAGCATCTAAACAAAAAATTCCTCTTTCATGCTCAGTAAGCTTTTTAAAATATTTACCTAACCCTAATCGTCCTAATTCAAGAAATGGATATGTATAGGTAATAGATTTTAGTTCTGAGTGATACTGTCTTCTTTTTAATTCTTTTAAAGCCCCTATATTAGAAATCAAATCTAATAGAGTATTAGGGAAACAGGCAATTGTTGTGTGGAACTCTTCTAGCATATTAGCTTTCTTGAGACCACCTAAATTTGCTCTGACAAAAGTATTTCCTGTAGGATGTGATAAAATTATTCTCAATTTAATGTTCTTTTAGAATTATACTTTTCAAACCATCTTTAATCTTAATTGTCAACCATTTCTTGAATAGCAATAAGAAGCCAAGTTCATTTAAATACATCCAATATATTATTTTAGTTTTTTTTGTATTAGATAATTTATTTAATTCTATTAACAAATCTTTTTTTTCTTGATCAGTATATATATCCCAACTTAAACAATCTGCATTTCGTATTGCATGTTTCTCCATGCATCGAAGAGGATGAATTAAAGACCAATTCCTTTTTTTATATGCAGGTTTTAATACTTCATCAAAAACTGCTATAAGACCTTTTATTTCATCTAGTTTTCTTTTACTTCTAATCTTTCCAATGTCTTGCCATACTCTATATTTACTTAGAATTTTGTTTAAATAAATATTATCAAATCCATGTTCTGAAACTGAAGTTACTAAATAATAATCTTCACAAAAATTGATACTTGTTTTTATATACCCTACAACTTCAAGTACACTTCGTCTGAAAATTAAAATATTAGCTGCAACTTTATACCCGAATGCAGCATTTTTTAAAGCTGAGTCACTATTCTCAAATAAATTTAGTCGATTTAATTTTCTAATTCTAACAGGGTTGTCATTTTGGTCGATTTCTTGTACAGAGGCATGACCATAACCTAAATTATGGTTTTCAATAAAAAAAGGTACGAATGATTCAATAAAATGAGGTAGAAGCATATCGTCCGAATCTAACCTAACAATCAAGTCACCCGTAGCAATCTGAAAGCAATGATTAACATTTTTTGTAATTCCAATATTAATTGGGTGATTAGTTATTTTTAATATGGTAATTTCAATTCTTAATTTATTTAATAATATTTCAGTTTCATCTGTACTAGCGTCGTTTGCAACTATAATTTCAAATGGTTCATATGTTTGATTTAATGCACTTCTTATAGATCTCTCCAAAAATTTCGCCTGATTATAAGTTGGTATACAAATAGATACTTTCATTTTTTTTAACCTACTTTATTAATTAGTAATTATTTTAATCTAAACCTATTTATAAAGTCATTTATATATATATTAATAATGCTATTCGTAATATTTCTAAACTTTTCAAAAATAATTCCGATTGAAAAAGATAAAATAGTTATAAATAACAAGATAATTCCAAAGTATACTGCATGATTTATTTGACATTTAAATATAGTTGTCAGGAGTATTAAAAGAGGATTGTGTATTAAATATACTGGGAATGTAAGATTGGAAAACAAACGGATTATATTATGACGTTTTGATTTATTATCAGCATTTATATTTTCTATGTTGGGATAAAGCCATAGACTTAGACTAAAAAAAAATCCAATTAGCCAATCTAGTAAAAACCCTGATGCAAAATATAATGGTGCTACTCCTAAAGTAAATGGATACGAAGGAAAATTGAATATTATTAATAATCCTCCTAAAATGGATAGTAAAGAAAGTAATTTACTCATGCTATAATTAATATTTATTTTAGGTAGATATAAAATCATTACCCCCATAAGCCAAATCGGCATTAGCAATAAAACTTTAGGTCCAACAAGAATAAAACTAAAAATTATAGATGTATACTTATATTTTAATTGATTTCTAAAAAAAATAATACCATATATAAAGTAATAGGAAAATTCGTAACTTAATGACCATAGTGGTGCATTTAAAGGAGGTGCAGAAGAAAAGAACCATATTTCATTTGCAAATATTAAACTTGACAAATATCTAAATAATGAATTCCCTCTTTGGATTGACAAATACGATTCATAATAATAAAGTTTAAGAACTACCTCTATCACAATGCACAATAAAATAGATGGAATTAAAATTGAATATAATCTCACTAATCTAGCTATTGTGTATTGACCTAATCCTCTATTGTTTTTTTTTGTAGTATAAGCAATTACATAACCCGAAAGAACAAAAAAAATAATTACAGCAGCATGACCATGTTGATATGCCTCTTTTGAACGAAATGGAAAGCAAATTGCAAACGTATGCATTGACATTACCCAAAATGCAGCAGATATTCTCAAAATGTCTAAAAAGACACTTTTTTCATTAGATAAAATAAATTTAAGTTTCATCATTGAATAATAAACTTTTTGAGTAAAAGAAAGAAATCTAGGACTTTATTTCTCCAAAAAATAACTTTCCATTCGGTATATTTTGCAATCACAAAAACTAAAAACAGTACAGAAAATATAAGCAGTAATATTTCAATAAAGCTATTTTTATTGTAAGGAAGTACTGTAGTAATTAAGAACATAAGGGGCAAATGAAATAAATACAGTGTAAATGTACAATTACCAATTTGTTTAATTTTTTTAAAACAATAAATAAAATGTTTATTATTTTCAAGTAGTAAGTTTAAATAGGGTGAAAGCATGAAAAATGAAAACATTGTTAACATAACCGAAATTCCAAATACATAATCAGAAATGTAGTTCCATGAAAAGTACAAACTATATCCACATAAAGTAACATCACTTCTTAAGTTTTGAAATGGAATACTATATGGGTTAACAATAAAATAACAAAATACGGAAAAGAATGATGCAAAAAGAAGAATTGCAAATACTAATGAAACCTTTATTTTTTCTAAATAAAAATATAAAAAGCATCCAAACAACCATACGGGGAGTAAGAGGAGAATTTTAGGCCACGATAAAACAATCAGAAGGAGAAGGAAAATATATTTGTATGGTTTTTTAACTAATAAAAATACTGCTAAAAATAGGTAATAAAAGAATTCATATTGTACGGACCAAAATGGAGTATTTAAAGGTGGAGTTGAACAAAGTGTTGAAATTTGTGATAAAAAAATAAGATTGAGACCAAATCTTGTAAATGGGTTTGACGTATTTGTTATAAAATGTCCAATTTCAGTTGTTCCTAATAATAAAAATGCCACGAAAAAAGAAAAAATTAAAGATGGAACTACTACTGAATATAATCGGCCTAATCTTGCAATTATAAATTTACTAAAAGTGATATTGGGTTTGCTCGCAGAAATGGAAATTAAATAACCAGAAAGAACAAAAAAAATCATTACAAAATTGTGAGCTGTATAATAATTTAATCTCAATGATTTTAGAAAGTTATCATTTACAAAATAAGTTTTATTGTTGATAGTAAATGATTCAATATGAAATATAAATACATAAAATGCAGATGCAATTCTTAAAATTTCTAAAAAAAAAGATTTTACATTATTCATTATTATATTACGTTAACTTTTGTATTTTATAGACTTTAAAATGTTTTTGAAATATAAGTCACTTTCCCAGTTTAAGCATTCTTCAAATCCAGCCGCACATTTGGGGTTTGCTTTTCTTTCTTTATGTAAACAAGGATGACAAGGTGCGACTGAATCAATTACATTTCCACTAAAAAATGGAAATACTATTCTTGATTTTAATACTTCTGTTAAAAGTATTGTAGAATTACTATTTGAAAATTGTAATAAGTGAGATGGAAAACTATCTGTACTTATACACCACCTTGAAAATTTCGACAAATAAATAATATCACCTGGTTCTTTAAAAAAATAAACCACCTTCAATCCTGCTTTTAGAAATATTTTAGCTTCTAAATCATTTACATAAAATGCATAGTATGCATTTGGGAAATATTTTATTGCCCACCATAATGGTATAAATTGCCTACTAGTCCCTGTTGGAAATACGATTATATTCTTATGCAAATCATGAGGAATCTTTAATTGAATTGAAACAGGAATATTGTGCTTTAATTTATTCATTATCGAAATTGAGTCAATTTTCAATTGTTGCAAATAAAATGGATAGCTAACCTTATTCTTAATTTGTTTAATACCAATAGTATCTAAAAATCCTTGGTAACTTGTTATCCATTTTTTTTCTGGAACAAGTACTAGTCCAAAAAAGTTCAAGCTTTTGAATATCACAATATTTATAAAATCTTTAAGGCTTTTTTTCTTTTTATCTTCAATAATTGCTCTTTGATATGGAGATATAAATCTTTGTCCCTTCAATATAGGAATAATTAGGTCTTTTATTCCTAAATGTGTATAAACGTAATAATTTGATTCAATTTGATTGTTTGAAATTATTTTTAGTCGATCACCAAATGTATGTGTTGCAATATTTAAAAAAATTGAAGGTACCTTTATGTAAAATTGACATTCTCTTACAATTTTTGAAATAACATAAAAACTAACTAACCGCATCCAAATATCTCCATTTCCCCCTCGAGTAGAATCTATTTTAATTATTTCATTTTTCATATCCTTTTTTATACAGTTCAGGATTTAAATTAGGATCATTATACATTTTTAATTGTCTGTAGACTTTAAATTGTAATTGATTTTGTTCAATTTTAAAAAGAACATTTTCTAGACAAGTAGATAAATCGAAAATTTGTTCGTATAGTATTTTTGATTTATTGTAACACATAGCCTTGTGTTTATCATCAACATCCTTTCTATACGCTTGTTCATCCATGTGATATTTTTTTAATCCCAAAATTGACAATCTATCAATCATCATTCCAGGCGTTTCAGAATGAAGTGGTAAGTCTTTTAAATTAGCACTATATTTTACTTGACTTAAAACCCATTCATCAATTTTTTCCATTGCATTATTTCTTTCTTGATTGAATTTGTCTATCTTCCTCTTAGCTGCCACGATTTTCTCAAGATCGATATTTACTACTCTTGCTATGTCCTCTTCATGCCACAAGCAAAAATTCCACTTATTGTTTTCCTCAATAAATTTCCAAGGAAACTCAACTTCTTTTTCAATTAGTTTATTATGCCATTCGATAATATTTAAACTTTGTAAATCAACAATTTTACTGACATCAATCATATTGAATATTTATTTGTTGCAATTTCTTTACATATAAATTAGCTATGTATTTCACATCCCAAAGAAGAGATTCTCTTTTTTCAAAATCATCATACCATTTTCTCATAAGTCTATCATATTCAGGAAGTATTTGACTTGTTGTAAGTATTACTGGGATATTATGCAATTTTAAAAAGGCATATACACCACTCTTTCCAATATGCTGTGATGGAGTACACGAAAAAGCAACATCAGAAAGTTGAGCAATATGTGAAGCTTCTCTTTCACTAACATCCCCAATATGGAAAAATTTAATTTTCTTATCAAATTTTTTCTTTATTAATTCATATTCTATTAAACCAGACATTCCAATTCTTCCAAAACTAATAAAAACTAATTCTTTATCTAGTTTTGAAGTATATATAAGTTGATTTTGTAATTCAGTTTCAATATTAGAATTTGGATATAGTGTACCAAAAATACAAATAATTCTAAACTTACTTTTATTATTTCCAAACTGCTCTATTTCATTTAGTTTTGTGGAGTACATATTAAAATCAAAGGGATGCTTGTTGATGTTACTAAATAAGCACAAAATATCTGCTTTTATTCCAATGTCGTGCAATATTAATTGATATAATTTATTTGTTGTGGTAGTATAAATTTGAGGTAACCTTTTTACAATACTTTTTAAAATTGCTTTTTGAAAATAACCTATAATTTTATGTTTCAATGGAGAAATTTTACTAATTCCCATAAATGGTTCATGAATCATTAAATGTAGTTTCATGCATTCAGTGATTTTTGCTACTTGTTTTGCCAAACTTATAGGAAGCCCTCTTTTATTAAAAGAAAAGGGAACATACTGAAAACTTACCCAATCTGCATTTTTAGTAATTGCCCATTTTCTTGCAGTAATAGAATTTCTTTTTAATCCTAAAACAAATGGTAATCTTAAAGTATCAATTGAAATTTCATTATCAAACTGTTTTTCTTCTTTTTCAATGAGAAGAAATTTATCCATTAATGAAATCATATAACAATTATGTCCTTGCCGTATTAATTCTCCTGCTAACTTTCTAGAATAATCTCCTACACCATCTCTCCCAGATTCAAGGCAACCACAAATAAAAATAATTTTAATACTCATTTACTACGAACTCCAATTTTCTTAGCAGGTACACCACCCCAAATTTCATTTTCTAGTACAGATTTATTTAAAACTGCTCCTGCAGCAATAACCGCACCATCTCCAATAGTGACACCCTTCAAAATAATTACGTTACAACCAATCCAAACATCATCACCAATTTTAATTTCTTTTTCTGGGCACAATTGACTTCCAATTAACTGACCTAATTCAATACCATGATCATGATCGATAAACCTGCTACCGGAACCAATGAGAGTATTGTTGCCAATGATTATTTTTCTTCTAATATTAAACTCACAACTTGAACCTATAAAAATATTATCTTTTAAAATAATTGATGGTCCTTCACTCCAAATACCATCAAACTTAAAATATATATTATGTTCTAAATTACAATTATTTCCAATAATAACTTGATGAGGCCAAGTAACAAAAGTGTTCATAAAGTATGAATCTTTGCCAATTTTCATCCCCATACACCTGAAAAATGCGACATTAAAATATTTAAATACAAAACCAAAGATTTTAAATCGCAAGAAGAAAAAACCTTTTTGAAAATGTTTCATTTGAATTAATGACGTTTTAAGAATGAATAAATACTCATCGGAATTAGTCGATTAAATACATGATACTTTTTTAAAACAGACAAACTCAATTTAGAAATAAACAAAAATTGCATAAAATTAAATATATCATTTAATGATTTCTCATTAAATGATTCTTTATTTGCAATCTTCAAGACTTCACATTTTAATTTATATATCTCAATAATTTTACTGTCAAAATTATTGGAACATAAATAATCTAAAATCCCCAATGCAGATGCTAGAATCCTTCTTGATTTATTTTTTCTTTTATTAATTGTATTTTGACTAGAAGAATAGTTTAAACCATGATCGCGCCAAACTGATAAAGAATCGCTAGTAAAATAACTTTTGCCGTGAGGTAAAATTGCATAAATCAAAAACTCATCTATGTACATATCAACATTAGATGGAATATTTATCTTCCTCAATACATCACCTCTGCCGGCATAAGTAGAACCACCTCCAAACAACATATTATTTTGTAAAAAATATTTAAGTAACCATTGACCATCTAAGGGTTTATTAATAATCAAATCAGGAAATATTTCATACTCATTTAAAAAAGTTTCGCTACCATAAATACGTTTTGCAGGATTACCAACATGAACTATTGAATTGTCCATTTCAAAAACTTTAACAACACTTTTGATTTTATTTGATAAAAAAATATCGTCGGCATCAAGATTGAAAATATATTTTCCAGTACTTTTCTGTATTGCAGTATATGTAGCTGCAGCTTTTCCTTTGTTTATTTGATAAAAATATTTAATTATTTCTTTACTTATAAGGTGCTCTAAAACATTCTTTGTGTTATCTGTTGATCCATCATCTACAACAATAATTTCAATTAATTCTTTAGGATAATCTTGCAATAAGATACTTTCTATAGCTAAATTGATATAGATAGCATAGTTGTAGGTGGGAATAATTACTGAAACTACTGGAAGCATAATAACTATTTCATTTTATTTGCAACCATCTTGTTTATATTTAATGTAGGAAACTCTACTATATAATAAAACATGAATGCAAAAAGTATTGCAAAAGGAAAACAAAAAATTAATAACCACATATCTGGCTTGAAATATTGATTAAATAATAAAACGATAAGAGTTAAAATTACTTGATGTGTGAGATATAAACTAAATGAAATTTTACCAATAAAGAC
>CANCPA010000119.1 GCA_947379895.1 Chitinophagaceae bacterium
AACACATCGCTAAAAGTCTTTTTTTTATCCGAAACGATGCAAGTGTTTTTAATTAAATAAGTACTCATAAAAAAACAATTCTTTTATATTGATAAAATGTTATTGTCAGTTGGTTTTAATACAATGTAAATAATGAAAAAATGGAACACTAAAATTTCTAATAAAACGTAGAATATACACATTTAGAAGAAATCATTGTGTCACCTGCTATATATCCTTATGTACTAGGTGGTAAAATCTCATTACCATAAAACCCATTTCTTTTAATAAATGGTGGCAAGATTACGGCTAATAAGAATAATTACAGTTAAATTTATCTATTTAGTATGTTGAATAGAAGTATTTTATCTTTCTATGCTAGAAAAAAACAATATTTGCACGGCTGAGAACCTTTTATAGGTAGTGATTAATATTTTTTGACCATTTAAAACTATTATTTTTGATTTATATCATAAATGGGTTGTTTTTTCGGTTTTATTCTTTCACTTTTGCAGCCACTTTTTCATATAGATTTAAAGACATTTTTTTATAATGGCATTATTCAATTTTTTTACCCAAGAAATAGCGATTGACCTTGGCACTGCCAATACACTAATCATTCATAATGATGAGATTGTTGTAAACGAGCCTTCAATCATTGCACTTAACAGGAATAATCCTAAGGAAGTGTTAGCAGTAGGTAAACGTGCCTTATTGATGCATGAAAAAACTCATGAAAGCATCCGAACTGTTCGTCCTTTAAAAGACGGGGTTATTGCCGACTTTAATGCTGCCGAATTGATGATTAGGGAACTGATTAAATTAGTTTACCCTAAGAAGCCTTTATTTCAGCCAAGTTGGAGAATGCTAATTTGTATTCCATCTTCAATTACAGAAGTTGAAAAACGTGCCGTTCGTGATAGTGCCGAACAAGCAGGTGCGAAAGAAGTCTATATGATTCATGAACCTATGGCCGCTGCATTAGGTATTGGTATTGATGTAGAAGAACCTGTAGGTAACATGATTATTGATATTGGTGGTGGAACTACCGGTATTACGGTAATTGCACTTGCAGGAATTGTTTGTGATCAAAGTATCCGTATTGCGGGTGATGAGTTTACTGCCGATATTATGGAGGCTTTACGTCGTTATCATAGTTTGTTAATTGGGGAACGTACTGCCGAACAAATAAAAATTAATATTGGTGCTGCTATGAAGGATTTAGATAATCCTCCCGATGACTTACCTGTTAATGGAAGGGATTTGGTGACTGGTATTCCAAAACAAATCATGGTTAGCTATCAAGAAATAGCCGAGGCTTTGGATAAAAGTATCTTTAAAATAGAAGAAGCGATATTAAAAGCCTTAGAAGCTACTCCTCCTGAATTAGCTTCAGATATTTATAAACGTGGACTTTATTTAACTGGAGGCGGTGCTTTGCTGCGTGGCTTGGATAAGCGTTTGGCAGCAAAAATTAAATTACCTGTTCACATTGCCGATGATCCGTTAAAGAGTGTCGTAAGAGGAACTGGTTTAGGATTGAAAAATTATCAACGTTATCCATTCATAATGAAATAATTTTAAACTTGCACAATGAAAAAGTCTAAAGCTTAAATTTACAATTGAGCTTTAGACTTTCTCTTTTATGCGATAATAAGAGAATAGTCTAGGCAAAAAACCTAAGTTGAGAAATACAGATGAGGAATATTATACTTTTTATACGCAATTATTTTACATTTATCTGCTTTATACTATTGCAGTTAACATGTATAATGATGTTAAGTAGAAGTAGTAAGACACACGAAGCTTTTTTTTCTTTTTATGGAAATGAGGCAATCGGAAATATAAATAGAGGTCATAGCAATGTTATTTCTTATTTTCAATTAAAAGATATCAATCGACAACTTGCCGAAGAGAATAGTCATTTAAGGGCTCAACTTGCTTCAAATTATGTAGCGCCTGATAGTACTCGAAAAATAAATATCGATTCTACAATTACTGATACATCTGGTAAATTCCGAAAATATACTTTTCTTCCTGCAAGAGTGGTTGGTAATAGTTACACCCTACAAAATAACTTTTTAACACTTGAACGTGGTACTTCTCAAGGAGTTGAAGTGGGTATGAGTGTTATTAGTCCACAAGGTATTGTTGGTACAGTATTATTTGTAAGTGAAAACTTTTCTATAGTAATGAGTGTCCTCAATAGGAATAGTCGTGTTAGCGCTATGCTAAAAAAAGATAATAGTGCAGGAAGCATTGAATGGAATGGTGAGAACCCGTATTATCTAACATTGAAAAATATTGGTAAGGGATCTAAAATAAATCTTGGAGATACTGTACTTACAAGTTCCTATTCTGCAAATTTCCCATCTAAAATAATGGTTGGAACAATAGCAGGTAAAACTGCTGACCCTTCTAGTAATTTTTATACATTGAAAGTAAAAACATCTACAAATTTTGCTAGTCTTGAGTATGTGTACGTTGTGAAAAATATTAGATACACCGAACAAAAGATATTGGAAAGTAAAGAACAAAAAGTTAATGAGTAGTCTGATTAAAAATATCATCCGCTTTTTTGTATTCATCATCATTCAGGTGTTTATACTGAATCGTGTGCCACCCTTGCATCAGTTTATTGTACCTTATCTATATTTTGTTTTTATACTTTGGCTGCCATATTCTATTAATAGAGTATTGTTGTTATTAATAGCCTTTGTATTCGGTTTAACACTTGATTATTTTACCGGAACACTTGGTTTGCATGCTGCACCTTGTGTTTTAATTGCCTATCTACGACCATTTATCTTAAATTTAATTATTAGTCAGGATAGTAATGAACATAGCTATCCTGAACCAAGCAGAAAAAGTCTCGGATTCAATTTATATGCAATTTATATTGCCTTACTTACTTTTATTCATCACTTTTATTTAGTCGTAATAGAATGGCTTCAATTTGGAGATTTCTTGTATCTATTAGGAAAAGTAATGGCAACAACTGCAATGAGTTTACTTTTGATTGCAATTACTGAAGCAATTCTTTTGAGAACGGGTGGCGAGCATAAAACAAATGTTGGATAGAGAATCATTAAAATTAATTGAACAAAGGTTTTATTAAGTAGTATCTAAAGCCACTTAATACATGATTACACTAAATCTTTGATTTTGCATATTTACATTTATTATTCCAAAAACAACGAGACAACAAGAAACACAAAGTATGTTTCTAATCTTACTAACAAAACGAATTGATACAAAAAATAAATACTACAAACATATGTTTTTATAGCGCTAAGCCTTTGTGAGTAGTATCTTCTTTTTAACATTATTCTTACGTCAATTGATTGCTTATTTATCTAACCTGTTAAAATATCATTTCAATCGGTTGTTAGACAAATTAACAAAGGTTGTTATCCTTATTTTTGCGACCATTATAAAGCATCTTCAATATGAATTTTAATTTATCACAGATACCTGTTCGCACTTCTCAACCCCGTAATAATGGAGTTACAATGGTAATGGACAAAGGCTTAAGTATAAATGAAGTGCACAACTTTATGAGTGTAGCAGGTGAACATGCCGATATAATTAAACTTGGTTTTGGTACATCTTTCGTTACGCCGAATCTTCGAGAAAAAATAAAAGCGTATCAAAGTTATAATGTACCTGTTTATTTTGGTGGTACACTATTTGAAGCTTTTTTAATTCGTAATCAGTTTCAGGATTTTATATCGATATGTAAAGATTATGGATTGACACATGTAGAAGTTAGCGATGGTTCCATAACAATTCCACACACTGAAAAGTGTGGTTATATTGAAAAACTAACACAACATTTTACAGTTTTAAGTGAAGTAGGTAGTAAGGATGCTGCTCATATTATCCCCCCTTATAAATGGATCGAATTGATGCGTGCTGAATTGGAAGCAGGCTCAACTTATGTAATCGCAGAAGCTAGAGAGGCAGGTAATGTGGGTATCTATAGAGGAAGTGGGGAAGTAAGAGAAGGATTAGTTCAAGAGATTCTTACCCAAATACCTGAAGAGAAAATTTTATGGGAGGCTCCTCAAAAAGGTCAACAGCTTTATTTTCTTGAATTGATTGGGTGCAATGTAAATCTTGGCAATATTGCTCCTAATGAAGTTATTCCATTAGAAGCAATGCGCATTGGATTACGTGGCGACACATTTAATTTGTACCTGAATAAGTAGTACTTAGTAGATACTAAGTACGTTGGTAGATACTAAGTAATATTATGTAATTTTTACATTTTACATTCAATATACCTCGTACTACCTATAATGTAAAACTTATAACAAACAAAATACAACCTTTTTTAAATATTTTCAGAAACAAGCAATATAAATCATGGCAGAAAAGCGTTTGTTTGGTATCATCGGATTTCCTTTAACTCATTCTTTTTCAGAAAGGTATTTCAATAACAAATTTGAAACAGAACGTATTCAAGATGCCTATTTTAAACCGTTTTCTATTGAAAAAGTAGAAACAATAAAAGAGATACTTGCTTTAAATCCAAATTTAAATGGATTTGCCATTACTATTCCTCACAAAAAATCAATACTTCCATTCCTAAATGAGTATACAGAGGATGTAAAGAAAATGGGGGCTTGCAACTGTGTAAGAATTAGGGAAGGGAAACTTACAGGCTTTAATACTGATGTAATTGGGTTTGAGCAATCTTTTATAAAGAAACTGCAACCACTTCATAAAAATGCCTTGATTTTAGGAAGTGGTGGTGCAGCTGCTGCTGTTGAATTTGTTTTGCAAAAACTAGGAATACATTATCAATTTGTTTCCAGAAATAAGAATAGTGATGATTCTAACCTTGTTTATGAAGAATTAAATGAGGAGATACTTACCAATAGCACTATAATAATTAATACAACTCCACTTGGTACTTTTCCTAAAGTGGATGAAGCACCCGCAATCCCCTATCATTTATTAAATACAAATCACTATCTATTTGATCTTGTATATAATCCTGCAGAAACAAAGTTTTTGCGACTTGGAAAAGAAAAGGGCGCAACAATCGAAAATGGATATGAAATGCTTGTTATTCAAGCAGAAGCAAATTGGAAATTGTGGCAATAGTCTGATTTAAAATATTGCTTACAGTTTATCATAACAAAAAAAGCTGCTTCTCAAATAGAGAAGCAGCTTTTTATATAAATTAACTTATTACAATTCTTATTTAACAGCAGGTTTCAAAGCTGGTTTAACTGCTGGCTTTGCTGTATTATTTGTTGGACTACTATCTAACAAACCTTGCGCACGCAATTGTTCTTCAATATCTTTAGGGAATTTAAGTTTCAAATCTAAAGCTACTTTAATAACTAAATTATCACTCGGTGGAGCAAACAAAAGAACGTCACTCTTAAATACATGCGTATATTTTTGTTCTTTAATTATTCTTTCTAAAGAAGCATAAACTTTTTGTTTGAAAGGATAAAGTAACTCTTCTTGCTTTTGTTCAAGAATTTGATTTTGGTATTGTTGCCAATTTACAATTTTGTATTTGTGTTGATTGATTTCTTTTTGCATGATACCACGAGTTCCAGCTTGCATTGAGGCAGAATCTTTTTTGAAAGTGCTATCTAAACGCATTACTTCACTTAATTCGTAGTCATATTCAGGTTTTAAAGAATCTGCAACATAACGCTGAAGTATAGTATCTACTTTTTGTATTCCTGGCATCAAACCTAATACACTTTGTTCATCAAAGGTTCCAATTTTCATTTGTGCTTGTGTATTGGAATTAAACAATAAACTTATTGCTAAAACCAAACATCCTACTAAACTTTTTTTCATTTACTTTTTTTTATAATTGTTTATTAATTGTGAAACTAAAACTCATTACTTGATAACTGTTATGCCTAATTCTCTGAGTATATCATCACTTTTGTCCAATTTCGGGTCGGCAAATATAACAGTAATGCCTTCACTTTTATCAAGAATAAAATCGTAACTCCTTGCTACGGCAATTTTTTGAATTGCATTATATACTTTGTCTTGAATAGGTTTTACAATTCTTGCCCTTTCTTTAAATAGATCACCCTCATAGCCAAATCTCTTTTTCTGTAAATCTCTAACTTCCTTTTCTTTGTTTAAAAGCTCTGTTTGTCGCTTCTTCTTCAACTCTTCTGTGAGCATAAATTGTTCTGCATCAAAATCTTTATACATTTTGTCAAGACCAGCTTGCTTATTGTCAATTTCACGCTGCCATTGTTCGCTTACGTACTTAATTTTCAAGTCTGCTTCTTTGTATTCAGGTATTTTTCCTAAAATGTATTTAGTATCTATAATTGCATATCTCTGTGCTGAACAATTTATTGCTACAGCAGAATATAATAGAACAATAAAAATAAATCTAGTCATTATTTGAAATTTTTACTTCGAGTATATTCTTCATGACTTAACCTATAACTCATTACTTAAAACTAAACGTACTTTGTAAAACTACTCAGGTTCGTAGCCTAGCATAAATGTGAATCTAGCAGCATCCTTCAAACTAACTCCAGGAGTCATTCTGTCTAGACCAATACCATAGTCGAAACCAAGTAGCCCGAACATAGGTAGGAAAAATCGCATTCCCACACCCACTGAACGTCGTAATTGAAAAGGATTATAATCTTTAATGCTATACCATCCATTTGCTGCTTCAAAAAATGTTAGCGCATAAATAGTGCTACTCGCATTTAGGCTTAATGGATATCTTAACTCCAATGTGTATTTATTAAACATGGTAAAGTATTCACTTGCACCCGATTGTTCAGGGTTAACTGTTGGATTAGATGATTGATATACAGGATAACCTCTTTGGGCAATGATATCATAACCTAATAAAGCAAATTGGTTTGCTAAACCTGCATCCCCTACCTGAAAACGTTCAAATGGAGATATATTTAAGGATTTATTATATCGTCCCAAGAAACCATATTTTGCCGCTGCTTTCAATACTAATGATTGATTTCTGTCTTCCCCAGTTGGTCTTGTAAGTGGAACATACCATTCTCCTGTAAAACGCCATTTATAGTATTCAATCCATTTGTAAGGATTTGACTGATTCACAAGTTCAGGCCAAATTAAAGAATAAGGAGGTGTAAGTGCCAAACTCATCAATAAATTCGAACCACTACTTGGGAATGTAGGTTGGTTAATTGAATTTCTTTGAACAGCAAATTTGATGTTCAAGTTGTGAGAAAAACCATTATTAAATCCAGGAAGATTAACTCGGTCAATATAATAATTTACCAGTTTATATCTAGCAAAGTTAATACCGGTCGACAATGAAAAATAGTCATCAGGCCATGTTAATTGCTTGCCTAAATTAATACCTAAACCCGTAGTTCTTATATAAGATGCATCTGCAGCACTACTCGTATAGGTACCTGTTGTAGGATCGTAGGCATTTGCATACTTTGTATCGTATATTGAAAACGTAAGAGTATTCCTTTTTTTACCCCCTAGCCACGGTTCTGTAAAAGAGAAGTTATAGGACCTAAATGCCTTACCATTACTCTGTACCCTCAAACTAAGTTTTTGACCATCTCCCATAGGTAATGGGTCCCAAGCTTTTTTATGCCATATATTATTTAAGGAAAAGTTATTGAAGGTAACACCTAGTGTACCCGTCAAACCGATATTACCTCCCCAACCCGCACTTAACTCCAGTTGATCGCTCGATTTTTCTTCAACCGTATAATTAATATCTACCGTACCATCATCAGGATTAGGAATTGGATTAATACCAATTTTTTCAGGATTAAAATAATTCAATTGCGCAATTTCCCTTTGCGAACGTATCAAATTTGTTTTACTGAATTTGTCTCCCGGAATTGTTCTTATTTCTCTTCTAACAACATATTCTTTGGTCTTTTCATTACCCGAAATCCTAATATTTTTTATTGTAGCCTGAGGTCCTTCAACAATTCTTATTTCATAATCTATTGTATCATTATATACGGCAACTTCAACCGGGTCTGTTCTAAAAAATAAATAGCCATCATCCTGATAAAGCGTACTTACATCTGTTCCTTCCGGAGCACCCTTTCCAAGTTTTTTATTTAAGACCTCAATATTATAAACATCACCTTTCTGAATACCAAGAATTGCTGTTAATAGCGAGTCATTATACTTTGTATTTCCACGCCAGGTAATATTACCAAAATAGTATTTGTGTCCTTCTTTAACTTGAATATCTATGTTTAGCGATCCCTTCGAATTTTTAAAAACCTTATCTTTTTCTATTGCAGCATCTCTATAACCTAGACTGTTATAATATTCAATAAGTTTTTCTTTGTCATCAGCATATTTCTTTTCATTAAACTTCGCGGATGTAAAAAATTTCAGCCGTACATAAGGATCCAATACTTTTTTGGTGAGAGTATAGGTTAAAAATCCCTTATCAGCTAAATAGTCTTGAAAAGTATAGAGTTTTGGGGTAATAAAACCTCCTTTATTGTCAGGTGGATATAATGTTAATCTAGTTTGTTCTTTTGTATCCTTTAATTTCGACTTTAATTTATATTGGTCAATCGTATTTCCTGCAAAATTGATGTTATTAATTCTCGTTTTAAGTCCCTTATCAACAATGAAATTTATTTGTAATGAATTTTGCAGACTATTATCCTTTTTTTCTTCTACATCGGTTTTTGAATCTTGATATCCTTTCTCAGCATAATATTTACTGATAGCCTCTATAGCAGTTCGTTTCATATTTTCCGTAACTACTCTTCCTATAACCAAACCTGTTTTTGCTCGTAAGTCATCGGCTTCTCCTTTTTTGATACCAATAAAATTATATTTTGCTAAACGAGGTCTTTCTAAAACAGAAATTTCAATACTTATATTTTTTCCTTCAAGTTTAGTAATATAGATTTCTATATTATTAAAATAATTCTGTGACCATAATTTATTTATAGCTTTCGAAAAATTATCCCCACCCGGAATTGTTACTTCGTCTCCTACATTTAATGTGGAGACAGAAATAAGTAAATTTTCGTCAAAAAATTTATTACCTACAACCTTAATCGAGGCAATTTTATACTTTTTAGGAACCTTTTGAGTAAAAATATTTACTAAATCGGCATCAATTGAAGTAATACTTGTGTCGGAATTAGTTTCCTGACATTTAACAGTAAAAGACAAAAACGTAGTTATGAAAGCTAAAAAAAGAAACTTATACGCTTGGTGCATCCCGTGAATTTGTATTTTACCTGAAGGCTGTTTATAATCTGAAGCTCTCAATAATTTAATTTTCAATTTGCTTTAAAAGTGGCAAATTAACGGCATAATTTAAAAGTGTTTGTTAAATAAGAAATTAAACAACTTTTTATGTCAATAATATGCCTCAAATTGCCTCTTCTTGTTGAATTTGAAGGCCTGTTTTGCCAAATCTTCTTTCTCTATTTTGAAAATCTATAATTGCTTCATATAGGTTTTCTTTCCTAAAATCAGGCCAACGGGTATCTGTAAAGTATAGTTCCGTGTAGGCTAATTGGTACAATAAAAAATTACTGATTCTAAATTCGCCACTTGTTCTTATCATTAACTCGGGATCAGGAAAACTTTTTGTTGTCAGATAGTTTTCTAAAGTCTCTTGATTAATTTCCGCAGCAT
Organism: Chitinophagaceae bacterium; assembly: GCA_947379895.1. Taxonomy (GTDB): domain Bacteria; phylum Bacteroidota; class Bacteroidia; order Chitinophagales; family Chitinophagaceae; genus Parasediminibacterium. The sequence goes on from CANCPA010000119.1 coordinate 9,619, forward strand.
TAATGACGCCTGCTTCAACAGCTAACCCAATTTTCTTTACCGCATTTACTAATTCCCATCTGCTGCTATAACTCAATGCCATAATTAAATTAAGTCCAGTGTTATGATTTGTCATATCAATCGACTCCTGTAATGCATCAACAGCAAATTGAGGCAACATTTCCATATCCCCAATGATATGAAGTTTGATATTGTGTTTATTTAATAATGGAATTTCCTTTCTTAATGTTTCAGCAAGTAATGTCATTAATCCATTTACCTCTGGTTGAGGTCTATCCCAATTTTCTGTACTGAAAGCGTAAAGTGTTAGATAGCTAATGCCAATTTCTGCACAACCCTCCACTATGTTTCGAACACTTTCTACACCATGAAAATGTCCAAATAAACGTTCTTCTCCTTTTTCAGCTGCCCATCTTCCATTGCCATCCATGATGATTGCAATGTGCTTAGGCAACTTGTTATTATCTATTTGATTAAGTAATGATACCATATTATCGGGTAACCGTAATTTAATAATTCGCGCAAAAGTAAGAAAAGCATTGTTTGTAAAATTATTAATCAAAAATATGCACGATTTCTACTGATTAATTAGCAACTAAATAGTAATTTTCTTTGTTCTACTACTTTATATTTGCCAAATAATATTATTTAATGAAGATAAAAATGGTTTTTTCTGTTATCACGGTCTTGTTTATTACTCTATTGTTCCAATCTGTAGTTGCCCAATGTAGTATTTGTACCAAAACAGCAGAACAACTTGGCGAAGGTCCCGCCCATTCTTTAAATAAAGGAATTTTATACCTAATGTTTACGCCTCTTGCAATAATGACGTATATCGGCTTCAAATGGTGGAGAAAGGAAAAGCAAGTAATGAAGAGCGAATCGTAAAAATTGATAAATTCCTTGTTGTAGCCTTCGCTTCTTTGACTCACGATTGTTCTAAGGGTAATTTTTATAATGATATCAAGAGTATATATTATAAATAAGTGAGTTTTCTTGACATAAATACTCCTACTCTTATAAATTACTCCGAGAATCTAGTGGCTCACTTCTCTTTAGATGTGAATTTCTTTTGTTATATCGTCGCTCTCTTCTATTTAGATGTGAATTTCTTTCTTTATATCGTTGCTCATTTCTTTTTAGATGTGAATTTCTTTTTTTATATCGTCGCTATCTTCTCTTTAGTTGTGAATTACTTTTGTTTTATCGTCGCTCACTTCTCTTTAGTTGTGAATCATGATCGTTATACAGTCACTCACTTCTCTTTAGACGTGAATTACTTTTGTTTTATCGTCGCTCATTTCTTTTTAGATGTGAATTTCTTTCTTTATATCGTCGCTCACTTCTCTTTAGTTGTGAATCATTATCGTTATACAGTCACTCACTTCTCTTTAGATGTGAATTTCTTTCTTTATATCGTTGCACACTTCTCTTTAGTTGTGAATCATTATCGTTATACAGTCACTCACTTCTCTTTAATTGTGAGTCATGATCGTAATACAGTTACTCACTTTTCTTTGATTATGAGAAAAAATTATGAGAAATTTGAGTGGAGAGGAGTATAGGGAGAGTATATAAACGATTGTGTAAACAATTAATGCGAATCAAGGGTTGAAATACGCTTGGATAAGTGCCGTAGGCACGAAATATCGGTAGGAAACAGGTGAATAATATTTGCCTAAAGTCCCGTAGGGACGACATATCATTTTAAAATGCTCAAAAGAAACACTTTTTATAGTTTCAAACGCAAATTATGTCGTACTTACAGCACTTCAAGCCTTCATTTTAATATTTTACTACCAATATTTAGTACCTAACGGTACTTTCAACCCTTGATTCGCATTAGTAACTAAAGGCACATGACAGAGTCATGCACCAGTGGGTTTACCACTAACTGTTGGTGATTTGTATCAAGGTCTGATTAATAAGAAACTAGATGATTAAATAACTGGCAATTTTTCTTGCCTTAACGATTCTTTTTGGGGTGTCGATTTAGACATCCCTAATACTTCATTAGACATAACGATACAATTTAAATGTTAATAAATAATTATATAAACCGTGTTCTCGCATGCCATCAGTGCAGAAAATAGGGGGATTAGTGTCGAATAAAATCAATAATTGTGTAAAAAGGATGCGCCTTAGCAACTTTTCCTTGCGTCTTTGAATCAAAGACGCAAGCAGCAGCAACTTTTCCTTGCGTCTTTGATTCAAAGACGTTAGCATCAGCAACTTTTCCTCACGTCTTTGATTCAAAGACGTGAGCATGAGCAACTTTTCCTTGCGTCTTTGATTCAAAGACGTTAGCAGCAGCAACTTTTCCTCGCGTCTTTGCATCAAAGACGTGAGCAGCAGCAACTTTTCCTAGAGCGTTTTTTACCTTTTATTTGACTTATTCAAAGAACTTACCAGCTACCTCTCGTGAAATCAGGGTCTCACTGCTGCAAATCTGTGACTTGTGGTATATAATGTTATTAAACTAAAAGTACTTTTGGCAAAAAAGTTTTTATTATGTTTGTCATTACTATTTCGAATCCACAAGCGACATGCTTGCGGGAGCAGCGAAGACTGAAGCGAAATGGAAATTAACGAACGGTAGCGGGGGGGAATTGGTACAGCTGGATCTGTAATTTATTTTGATTTTGATTCTTTTTATCCAAATGGTTGCAAAGGCTTATTGGTGGATTATAGTAAGTCCTTGAAAACTAACCCCAATTATTATCCTGTTTTCAGTTATTAATTAAACGGTAATTATGAATTTAAAAATTGCATATTATTATATATTTTATAAACTTTATAAATTTATCGAGTGGTCTCCATCTATATATTCTAGTTATTCTGGTGCTGTATCCTTGCTCATGCTTTTAGAAATCTGGACATTATTTTCGATAAATAATTATTGGGATGTCTTTATAGGAAAGCATGGAACACTTACATTTATCTCATTTAAAGTTCTTTTTCCTATCACTATACTGCTTTTATTAAAGTGGATTGCCTTTTGGAAGGATGATAAGTGGAAGGCTTATGTAAAAGAGTTTGAACAATTACCAAAAAGAAAAAATATAAAAGGTAGTTGGATAGTAGCATTTATAACACTGTTATGCTTTGCAAATTTTGTGTTTTCATTTTATTTTAATCCATAAAACAAATACCAGCTAACATTCGTGGACTTAGGGTATCGAACAACTCACCCGCTAGCGCACGTCAAATCAGAGTCTCGCTGCTGCAAATCTGTGACTTGAGGTATATAATGTAATTAAACTAAAAGTACTTTTGGCAAAAAAGTTTTTATTATGTTTGTCATTACTGTTTCGAATCCACAAGCTACACGCTTGCGGTAGCAGTGAAGAATATTGCGAAATTGAAAATGAAAGTATTTATGAGAACGTTTAATATTATTAAACAACAAAATGTAATAAAAAAGGTATCTGTGTTATTTCATAGGTCTAATATTGTCCTCATACGAAAACTATTAATTGGTTTATTGTTTTTAATTTGTTCTTGTTCTCCTTCCGTTTATAAATACAAAGCAAGAAAGGAAATTTTTAGAGAATTAAATAAAATAGGATTAGAAAATATTGACACATTAGTTGATATCGGATGTGGATTTGGATATTATGATTTAGAAATTGCACACAATTACCCTAATGTCTATTTGCTTTTAGAAGATATTCCCTTTTTACCATCCGAACAAATAATTAAGACTTATTCGACTCGCAGTATTTGGCTAAAGCATTTTTTGAAAAATACAAATTATACTCCCAAAATTGAAAAGAGGTTCAATTATATATCTGGTTATCCTGATTCAATTCCTTTAAGTTCATCGAGTTGTAAGATGGTTTTATGTAGAATGACTGTTCATGAATTTTCACAAGAAAAGAAAATGATTAATGAATTACAAAGAATATTAAAGTCAGATGGTTTAATAGTAATTATGGAAACAGAACCAAATTATCAAGATGAAATAGAAAAAACTTGTAAAAACAAACTATTGACTAAGAATGAAATATTATTAAAGTTTTCGACATTAAAATTGAAAAGCGAAAACAAAGAATATTTCGAAGGAAGAACGATAAATATTTTGACGTTTTCCAAATAAATATCAAATTCCCAATACCGAACATGAACTCCTACATTTCACACTATTTGTTGAGCCTATTGTATCATCACCTGTTTCACTCCAACTCCATTTAGTCCGATTACCTTTAATAAATAGATTCCTTTTGGCAACTTCCCATTTTTGTTCAAATCAATGAATAAGTTATTCTTTCCATTCATCAAATAAATCTTATCGTCCAATATATGCTTGCCAATTGCATTTGTTAATTCAAAAGTTAGGAACTTGCTTGAATTAAGATTTAAGAAAACATTCAAGCTGCCATTCGTTGGATTTGGGCTAATACGCCAAGATTCGCTATTGTAAACATCTTCCGCAATCATATCCTCATCACATTCCATCGTCAACTCATGATAATTGGCATCGTAAGCAATAACTTGTGTAACGTTTGAGGTCAACTGAATCTTTTCATTCGAAATATTCCCCATCCTTTTAAAAATGATTTCAATAAGCACTGTACTATCGGGCAATGTCTTAGCAAGGCCATTATTATCAAGCCATAAGAAAGAAACGTTGCCTTCCTTACAATGACTAGTTCCCAAATCCATATTTAACAAGTTATTCTTTATACCAATAAATTGCATTAATTCTGAGTTGAACGAAAGGGTGAATTGCATGGCTAGTACATCTTTATAATGCTTAATCTTAATGGGAATATGGATTTCATTGTTTTGATAATCAAATTGAGGGGTATAAAAAAGATGAATAGGTAATGCAGGATTGCTTTTACCCAAAATAGCCGCATTCCAATCGTAGTTGACGTCGCCAAGTTTAAGTCCAATAAAGCTTTGATTATTAGTATTCGCACTGATAGCATTGAAGGCAAAACTATCCCTAAATGGAAATGGATTCTGAGGGTTAGGAAATAGATAGTTGCTATCCACAAATGCCCACCTTTTATTTCCTTTAAATGCCGTATCAATACCAAGTAGTAGTCGTTTAATCGAAATCATATCGAGAATGTCAACGTTACCCGAACTATTAACGTCAGCTGCAATAACCTTAAAGGGTGAATCAAAAGGTGTCTTGTTTTGAATATGTGCCTGAATCAAGCTTATATCTGCAACCGTAATCCCATTCAATTTATTGACATCGTTGCTCTTTGTAGGGCGGAAAACATGTGGATATTTACCATAGAAAAAAGAATTATAGTTGCCATTTACATTCATTTTTTGTGTAGCAATACCCTTCACTTTTGCAGAATCTGTTAGGGTGACATTCGGAATAATGGAATTCAATGGATTAATGATTCGACCACTAATCGTATAGCAAGGGACGTCATAAGCTGCCACTTCATCAGTAGTGCTATTCGAACTACCTTGTATGGCACTAAATCCCATGCCTCTACGAGCAAAGGCATTCCAAATTGCACAATGAAAACGGCTGTTATAAAGAATCGAATCAGCTGCGAGAATGGCATTACGGCTATCCAAGAAGCCAGGACTGCATGGCTGAAGTTTTAGTCCATTAATAACTAACTGCAGCGCAATAATATTTCCGCCTATGTTATTTGGATTAAACATATCTGCACTGATAGTTCCTACTTGCTGAATGATATTCCATGTCATATCCCATAGCGCCGAACACCAAACTTCGCCGATAAAATGAACTTCCCCGTTTGTAAGTATTTCCGAATAGGTAT
>CANCPA010000120.1 GCA_947379895.1 Chitinophagaceae bacterium
AAAACAACAGAACAATCAAAACAGAGTCGTTTTTTAAAGAGAGGGGGTATCAAATCGAAAAAGATTGAAAAAAGAGTGGAGGACTTCAAACTATTTTTCAATAATAGTTACTATCCATCTATTGAAACATTTAAAAAAGATTGTGAGAAGGAAATTACCGATAAGGGAATAAAAGTGGTGGTGATTAATTATTTCGAGAACTTGGGGCACGAAAAAAATGGACTAACAAAAGGGCAGATTGATGAACATGTGATGAAGGCTTTGGGTAAAATAGCAAGAGAATTGTTTGTTTCTATCATTGTCATCAGTGAGTTGAAGAATTACTTTGGTATTGATGATTCCTGCTTGTTTCCACTAATTAAAACGATTCCTGGAAGTGGGACGATAGATCAAAATGCTGATACCATTTTATTTATGGTTGAGAATGGAAACGGAGAAAAGGAATTGGTAGTTGGAAAGGGGGATGAAGATAAGTTAGGATTGAGGTGTAAGATTCATTAATCATTACTATAAATTAACAAATCAATAGAAATCCGCTACTTTCACTAAAATATTTAAAATGTACAGCGAACAAAAAAAGTTGTTATTAGCACTAGTTAAAAAACAAAAAAGTGAGAAGAGAAGTAAGGAAGAGATATTGAAAACTTTTGTTGAGGCAGGAATTTTGACTAAAAGTGGAAACTATACAAAGAATTATCCCGAATTGAGGAGATTACAAAAGCAACAAAAGAAAAATCATGTATAATTCTAGAAATAATTTAATCATTGGTTTTCATGGGTGTGATGAAAAAGTTCAAAAAGAATTATTATTTCACCCGAATGTCATTTTAGAAAGTGATAAACCTCATGATTGGTTGGGACATGGAATATATTTTTGGGAAAACAACTATGAAAGAGCCTTTCTGATACCATTTTCATAGATTTAAGGAAGTATTTCTTTGGTACATGAATAATTTTAATACAATACTTATCCTAAACCTGTTCATTGAGATAAAGCTTATTTATACATGAGCACAATTAATAGAAATCTGCTACTTTCACCAAAATATTTAAAATGTACAGCGAACAAACTAAATTGTTATTAGCATTAGTCAAGGAACATAAAAAAGAAAAAAGAAGTAAGGAAGAAATACTCAAAACGTTTGTTGAGGCAGGAATAATGACCAAAAGTGGAAAATTCACTAAACCTTATGCTGAACTGAAGAATTGGAAACCTTAATTAAGTAAAACTCATGTACAATTCCAGAAATAATTTAATCATTGGATTTCACGGTTGCGATGAAAAAGTTCAAAAAGAATTATTATTTCACCCGAATGTCATTTTAGTAAGTGATAAACCTCATGATTGGTTAGGACATGGAATATATTTTTGGGAAAATAACTATGAAAGAGCCTTACAATGGGCAAAAGAAAAACAAAAAAGAGGCGAGATTGAACATGCGTCAGTAATAGGGGCTGTACTTTCTCTTGATTATTGCCTCGACTTTACAGATTCCATTTTCATTAACTTATTGATACAATACTTTGAGTTCATGAGAGTTCAAAACGTTGAATTAGGAAAAGAATTACCAGAAAATAAAAATGTAAAACAAGATAAGAACAACGATTTATTGCTTCGAATATTAGATTGTGCTGTTATAGAGTTTCTGCATCAAAGGATTGCAGAAAAGATTAGCAAGGACGTACAAACTAAAGGATATTCCAATCTCAAAACATTTGATTCAACAAGAGGATTATTTACAGAAGGTGGCCCTGCATTTCCGGGTGCAGGAATACAAAAGAAAAATCATATTCAGATTTGTATCAGAAATAGAAATTGTATTAAAGGTTTCTTCCTGCCAAGAAAAGGAATAGCATTCGCTTAATGATTGATTGTTTTGATGTTATCTCGCACATTGTTGCAAAAAGCCTTTTCTTTATTAACTACTATATGACTTCTTTTCAAAAGTGAACTCATTTCTACCAATTAGCAATTCGACACTAAAGTTTAAATGAAAAGAGTGATTAAAATGATTGATTCTAATGGATTCTAGCCATCTCAAATTCTCAAACTAATTTATATTGAAAATAGTAACGATTAATCTTACTGATTGATAAAGTTTTTCACTATGACATATTTTGGCAGCCTACTCTTTTAGCTTTGTGCAATTATTAAAACATACAGCAATGCAAATAACAGTCATTTCAGATACACATAATCAGCATGACCGTATCAGAATTTTGAATAGACCTACTATCAATACCCTTGATGGTTCGGGCAAAATGATTATTCATGCAGGCGATATCACAGAAAATGGAACAGAAGCGGAAGTAAGGGACTTTCTTAGATGGTTCGCTAAACTGCCGTATCAATATAAAATCTTCATTGGCGGTAATCATGACTTGTTTCTTGCAGAAAACTCTATTATAAAGATTGGACCGATGATGCCACAAGGCGTTTATTATCTGAATAATAGCGGATTGATAGTTGATGGCATCAGAATTTGGGGTTCGCCTGTTACGCCATATCATCTTGGAATGGCTTTCAATAAAAGACCGGGTAAGGAGATTAGGAAAGTATGGAATGGTGTGCCATCTCAAACTGATATTCTGATAACTCATGGAGCCCCTTTAGGCATTTTGGATGGCGGCATTGGTTGTGAGGATTTACTGAAAAGGATTGTGCAGATAAAACCAAAATATCATGTATTTGGTCATACACACTGTCATACGGGTATGAGTAAGATAGGAGAAACTACTTTTATTAATGCTGCAATAGTTGATAGTCCCGACATCATGGAGATACCTAACTATCAAATCATTGCCGAACCTATTGTGTTTGAGTTTCACCAAAAAGATGATGACCGAATGCAAAGGGAGCGAATAGAATTAGGATTTTAAAAGTTGTTTATATAACGTTAATAGAAATAGTAAAGTATTAAAAAGTTAATCATGTCAAGAAAAGAAGCATACATCAGATTAAGGCATATCGTCAATAAATTAAGACGAAAAAAATCGAGTTTCAAAGAGATTTCAGATTATTTGGAAAGAAAATCTGATAACAAATTATCGTAATCAATATATAAAGCTAATAAATTAATTTTGTCTATAAAGCCTGTTACTTTGCTTACTTCTAAGAAAAATAATAATAAAATGAGTAGAGAAATAAATAATGAAGTACCCCTTTTGGCAGAAATTAAGCTACTCATAGAAGAGAGTAAACAGCGGGTGGCAGTAACTGTAAATGCAACAATGAGTATGCTTTATTGGGAAATTGGAAACAAGATAAACAGTAATGTTCTTAACAATAAGAGAGCAGAATATGGTGGTAACGTCGTCTCATCAATTGCAATGCAACTAACTTTAACTTATGGCGATTCATTTTCTGAGAAAAACCTCAGAAGAATGATGCAGTTTGCCTCAGTATTTATGGAAAAGGAGATTGTCGTATCACTGATACGACAATTGAGTTGGACACATATTCTTGTAATCATACCTATGGAAGACCCATTAAAAAGATCTTTTTATACCCATTTATGTATTCATGAAAAGTGGAGTGTTCGTGTTTTTAGGGAACGCATCCAATCAATGTTGTTTGAACTTACTGCCATCAGCAAGAAACCTGAAGAAACAATTATCAAGGACCTAGAACAATTAAGGAGTCAACAAGTTATTAGTGCAGACCTTGTTTTTAGAGACCCTTATTTCCTTGATTTCTTGGGATTGACTGATGCATACTCAGAGAAGGATTTGGAAACTTCCATTATTGTGGAATTAGAAAGGTTTATACGGGAAATGGGTAGCGACTTTGCTTTTATGGCTCGTCAAAAAAGAATTACCATCGACAACAGGGATTATTATATTGACCTACTTTTCTTTCACAGAAGATTGAAATGTTTGATAGCAATAGATTTGAAATTAGGAGAATTTGAAGCAGGATACAAGGGTCAAATGGAACTATATCTCCGCTATTTGGAGAAATATGAGATGGTAGAAGGAGAAAGCACACCAATAGGACTGATACTTTGCACGGGTAAAAGCGAAGAACATATTGAATTACTGCAATTGGACAAGAGTAACATCAGGGTGTCTGACTATCTTACCATTCTTCCATCGCAACAATTATTACAAGAGAAACTACATAAGGCAGTGGAAATTGCACAGCACAAAATAGCAACAAGGGCAAATAAATAACATAAATTATGTCAAGAAAAGAAGCATACATCAGATTAAGGCATATCGTCAATAAATTGAGAAGGAAAAAATCGAGTTTCAAAGAGATTTCAGATTATCTAGATAGTCAGTCTGAACTTGAAGGCTATGACTTTAAGATTTCAGATCGAACATTTAAACGAGATAGGGATGAAATATCAGTAATATGGTCAATCGATATACAATGGGACAATAAACAAAAAGTCTATTATATAGAAAATGATGGGGACACATTTCAAAAAGATAAACTTTATGAGGCATTCGACACGATTCATTTATTGAATATGAGTGAAGATTTGTCAAATATCATTCATTTTGAAAAAAGAAAACCTAAAGGAACAGAAAACCTTTTTTTGTTGATACATGCCATAAAGAATAGGCTGAAGATAAAATTTGAATATGAGAAATTTTGGGATGACACTATATCAAAAAGAATAGTAGAACCGTATTCACTGAAGGAATTTAAAAACAGATGGTATCTAATCGGGAAGACTTCAACTGACAAACATGTAAAAACATTTGCACTTGACAGGATGCGTGATATGGAATTAACTAAGGAACATTTTGAAGTAATTCCCGGCTTTGATATGAAAGAAATGTTTAGATATTGTTATGGAATCATCACCCCTAAAGAAGAACAACCCGAAGTAATCATCCTTTCTTTTGACAATGAACAGGGCAAATATATTAAGAGTCTTCCCTTACATGAATCTCAGGAAATATTAGTTGATAATGAAGATGAATTGCAGATTAAACTAAAACTGAATATTACACATGATCTAGAAATGGAATTGCTTTCCTTTGGAGATAATGTGAAAATTTTGCAACCATTAACATTGGCAAGAAGAATTAAAGATAGTCACGAAAAAGCTTGGAAACAATATAGAGAGTATTAGGTTGTAAGTATTAAGTTGTAAGTTGTAAGTATTAGGTATTAGGTTTTAAATTTAAGGTAAGAGGTTTAGGGTTTAAGGTAGAAGGTTGGACAATTTTATATTTATGAAGTATAATCAAATAATAAAAATACATTAATCTCTTTTATCTATTCAAAAAGCAAGACCACTTACCCTAATAAAACGTTACTTAATGAGTGTAAACTGCCGTTTGTAAAATAATTTTTGTGACATTGAAAGTAGCCACCTATTTTCGTTACTTATTAAAAAAAAGCTATGCAACAATTATTAAAACCCATTTTACTGTTTATGTCATTCGCTTTCATCATCAATGTAAGTATGGCGCAACAATCTCGTTATGATCAACACAAGGTATTCAATCCTATATTTTACACTACAAATGGAAATGAAATTAGAACTGCAGGTGGGGAGCCGGGTACAAAATACTGGCAGAATAGAGCAGATTATAAAATTGATGTCACTTTAGACACCGCTACTCATCGCATTAGTGGGACAGTAACAATAAACTATATTAATAACAGTCCTGACCGTCTGCCTTTTTTATGGCTTCAGCTAGACCAAAACATTTACAAGGAGGATTCTAGAGGAGAAGCAACAAGTCCGGTTGAAGGAGGACGTTTTGCCAATAAAAAATACACACAAGGTGATGAAATCAAAGCTGTTTCAATTATTGGAAATGGCAAAGTTGATAAAGCTAATTATACTGTAAACGATACTCGTTTGCAGTTACGACTTAAAGATACTGTTAGGGCAAATGGTGGAAAAGTGACTATTAAAATTGATTATGCATTTTATTTACCGGAATATGGCACTGACCGTTGTGGCAGATTAAATACACAAAATGGTTGGGTATATGAAGTAGCACAATGGTATCCTAGAATGGCAGTTTATGACGATGTATTAGGATGGAATACGCTTCCTTATCAAGGTGCTGGTGAATTTTACTTAGATTATGGTGATATTGACTATACAATAACAGCACCCTCTAATTTAGTTGTTGTTGGTTCGGGTGAATTAGTAAATCCTCTTGATGTTTTAACGCCTAACACAATCAATCGGCTTAATAAAGCAAGAGTTAGTGACACGACAGTAATTATTAAAAGCGAAAAGGAAATAACTAGTACTTCATTTTATCCTAATAAACCTTCGTTGACATGGCATTTTTATTGTAAAAACACGAGAGATGTTGCTTGGGGAGCTTCGAAAGCATTTATATGGGATGCTTCAAGAATTAATTTACCTAGTGGTAAAAAAATATTGGCACAATCAGTTTATCCTGTCGAAAGTAAAGGAAATGATGCATGGGGAAGAAGTACTGAATATGTAAAGAATTCCATTGAACTGTATTCTAACGAATGGTTTGAGTATACCTATCCTATTGCCACGAATGTAGCTGGAATTGTAGGAGGGATGGAATATCCTGGTATAGTTTTTTGTGGACATAAAGATCAAAAGGGAAGCTTGTGGGGCGTTACAAATCATGAATTTGGGCACAATTGGTTTCCTATGATTATAGGAAGTAATGAACGCAAATTTGCTTGGATGGATGAAGGATTTAATACTTTCATTAATGGAGTAGATACAAAAGAATTTAACAAGGGCGAATATTATGAAAAGGAAAATGTTCAAGGAATGGCAAAAAGCATTTCAAGCGAAAAGATGGATGCCTCTATGAATATTCCGGAAGTAATTCAAGCACGTAATCTTGGAATTGCTGCTTACGAAAAGCCGAGTGTTGGTCTTAACATTTTGAGAAATTATGTATTAGGGAAAGACCGTTTCGACTATGCCTTTAAAACTTATATCAAGCGTTGGGCGTTTAAACATCCTACTCCATGGGACTTCTTTAGGACAATGGAAAATGTAGGTGGAGAAGATCTTACTTGGTTCTATAAAGAGTGGTTCTTTACAAATTGGAAGCTAGACCAAAGTGTTAAATCGGTAGAATATGTAGAAGGAAAAGAAGAAAATGGTGCGTTTATCACTATCGAAAATCTGGAAGAAATGGCCTTACCAGTGGTATTATCTATCAAACAAGAAAATGGTAAAAAAGATACTATTATACTTCCTGCAGAGATATGGCAAAGAGGAAGTTCTTGGAAATTTAAATATAAGTCAACTTCTAAAATAGAAGCAATAACAATTGACCCTAACCATGACTTTCCTGATATTAATCCTGTAAACAATGTTTGGCTTGGTGCTGCTAAAAAGGTTTCTAAAGGAATTACTGTTAAAACCGTTATCGACAAATACATTGCATCAATTGGAGGTGTAGAAAAAGTGAAAGCGATTTCTGATCTCAGTCAAACAATGTCCGGTACTATTCAAGGAACAGAAGTAGTAATGACAGTTAAGCAAAAGGAAAAAGGAAAATATTTACAGATTGTAAATATTCCTTCTGCTAAGGAAGTTGCCTTGAAAATAGTGGTAAACGGAGATAGTATTTTGGCTTATCAATATGGACAACAAGTTGAATTACCTGAAGATAGCAAGTCTTCTTACAGAGCGAAAGCTGTTATTTTCCCTGAATTGACATTGAATACCTCAAAGATTACGCTTGCTCCTGAATTAGTAACTATTGGAGAATCATTAGCCTACCAAATTACAGAGGACAGAGGTGATAGTATTAAAGTTGAGCGTTTTTATGATGAGAAATCGGGCTTAAAACTTAAAGAAAATTTTATTAGACCTAATGTTGTCAACTTTGTAGAATTAAGCGACTATAGAAGTATTACAGAAGGAGTATTAATTCCCTATGCTAGAAAGTCGGACTTGGGAGGATATCAAATAGAATATAAATTGAAAGAAATAAAGGCTAATAGCGGTTTAAGTGACGAAAGCTTTAAGTGAGTTTAAAGTAATACTTTTTAGGTTATTTCATTTATAAAAAAGATTGTAATCCTTAATAAATAGAGGATTACAATCTTTTTTTCATTTTAATTTAATATTCATTGGTATAATAAACTCAGATTCTTTACTTTGCAAAAGATGATTCAAAAAATGAGTATACAAAATAACAAACAGCTACCTCTTTTATTTGCACTTATAACAGTTGCATTTACGATAAGTAGTTGTCATTCGCTTAGAAATATTACTGCAAGAGATGACTCGGGAACAGCTAAAGTAAACAAGAAAAAAGATAACAAAGGCTTACAGTTTCTTGACGAAATTGAAATGCGTCCGGGTGGCGTTGTAACGTCAAAGCATAAGACAAGTGGAATTAAAAAAAGTAACGAACACTATCATTATACTGAACAGGAAATAGCCTTAAGTAATATCGAAGCGGCCTCTCAACTTCAATTTAAATATGCAATCATTACTAATTCTGAAGTCGAGAAATTAACGAATAAGTCGTTGCTTGAAAAAATTGAAGAGTGGTGGGGAACAAGATATTGCAGTGGAGGTAATACCAAAGACTGTACAGATTGTTCTGGTTTTTCGAGCAATATATTTCATGAAGTTTATAATATTCAACTTCCACATTCTGCACAAGATCAATATAACTCTTGCGATAAAATTTCATTTGAGGATTTAAAAGAAGGTGATCTAGTATTTTTTCATACTTCTAGAAGGAGATCAATTTCGCATGTGGGCATTTATTTGACAAATAACAAATTTGTACATGCCTCTTCTTCTGAGGGAGTTACGATTAGTGATATGAATGATAAATATTGGTCTCCGCGATTTATTGCTGCAGGAAGAGTAAAGAGTAATTAATAAATGATAGTTTGATCATTTTAAAATATTCTAGATTTAGACATATTAAATTATTTGACACTCTCATTACTTATAGCATATTAAATAATTTATAACTCATTCACTTGCTATCTATTCAATTAAATAATCTTTCATTTTTTGCTTTTCATGGTTTATATGAAGAGGAAAAACTTAATGGGAATGATTTTATTGTAAATGCAGTAATTTATTATCAACCTGAGAAGTTGATTAATCAAATTTCAGACACCATTGACTATGTGTCAGTTTATGAATTGATTGAACGCAGGATGCAAATTGCTACTCCCCTACTAGAGACGATTGTAATGGAACTCACCTTACAAATCTTTGATAAATTTACCTTAGCAGAATCAGTTGCTATTGAATTAACAAAATTAAAGCCACCTATACACAACTTTAAAGGAACTGTTAGTGTTAAGTATGAATTAAAAAGAAGTCAACTTTAAAATATTATCATTGATATTATGAAAAAAAACATCCTTATAATATTTGTTTTTATTATTTCAGCAAGCAAAGTAATGTGTCAAGAAAATGTGGTGCTTTTAAAGGAGGCTGAGAATCTGGAAAGAAGTTTAAAGGAACCTGAAGCCCTCGACAAATACAAACTGATACTTGCTGGAGATCCAACAAACATTAAGGCGTTAGTAAAATCTGCTGAATTAAGTTGCATGATAGGTGCAAGGATTGAAAATAAAAATGACAAACGACTGAATTTTGAAAGTGCTCTTTCATTTGCAAAAAGAGCCTTAACTGCTGACAATAATAATGCTGACGCCAATTATGCAGTTGCAATGGTTAGTGGAAAAATGACAGAAATTGAAACAGACAATAAAAAAATTGTCTCTTATGCAAGAGATGTAAAATTATATGCAGACAAGGCAATTATAATAAACCCTAAGCATGCAAAGGCCACATTTACGGAGGGTCGTTGGCATTTTGAGATGACAACCCTAAACAGTTTAAAACGCACTGCTGCTAAAATTTTCTTTGGTGGTTTGCCGACCGCAACATTGGATAGTGCGATCATATACATGGAAAAATGTAAGACCTTGGATCCCTATTTAGTTATTAATTACTACTTCCTGAATAAGGCTTATAAAGAGTACAATAAGCCTACAAAACAAATTGAATTATTGAACAAAATGATAAAACTGCCTACCCGCACAATAGATGATGTAGCTATGAAGGCAGAAGCCACAAAGGAATTAGCTGCATTACAATAACCTATGATTGAAATATTAATTTTGAAATATGAGTTTTGAAATATTAGAATCAGAAGAAACATAAAAATTCCTTGATAACATTTACACAACTCGTAGCTAATAGCTCATAATTCATGTTTACTTCAAGGCTTCTTCAATAACTTTTCCAACACAACCACTTGGCATTTGAACATGTAATAAAGCAGTGATTGTGGGAGCAATATCTGTCATATAAGTTTCCCTATTTGTATGTCCTTGTTTAATTCCCCAACCAAAAAACAAAGAAGGAATATGTGAATCATAAGGAGACCAAACTCCATGAGAAGTACCTGTCTTACCAAAATCAATGTATCCCGATTTTAATACCAATTGAATATCACCACTTCTATTTGGAAAATATCCATTTGTAACTCTTTCTTTTATCTGTGCATTTAATGGTATAGTTGCTAAATCCTTTAAAGTAAAAACCCTTGCAATTGCATCATTTAATTGAGTAGTCTTTTCAATAAATAAATTGATTGCCTTTTCATCTGCATTTGCAGAATCTATCAAACTATGATTTAAATGAATTTGGTAATTCATAATACTTGTAATTAAATTATCAAGCCCAAACTTCTCTTTCAACTTAAGATTAAGACTCTTTGACAATTCGCTTTCTTTAAATAAACCACCCGGCAATTTATTTTCTTTCATAAAACCTGGAATATGTGCTACACCATGATCTGCAGAAAGGAATAATGTATATTGCCCCTTTCCAATTTTAGTATCCAAATAACTTAAAAATGATGCTATATCCTTATCTAGACGTAGATAAGTATCCTCTGCTTCTATTGAATTTGGACCAAAACTGTGTCCAACATAATCAGTACTAGATAAACTAACACATAACATATCAGTTTCCTGACCTAAACCTAATTTTTCATTTTCTAATGCAGCCTTAGCCATTTCAAGAGTCATGGTATTACCAAAGGGAGTCGTTGCAATTGATTGATAATTTTTCCCTTGGAATTGCTTTAAGGTATAAGGAAACTTAGTTTGTGATGTTCCAAATGGTTTTGATTCATATTCCTTTTCATCTGAAGTGCTTTGTGAATAGCTTTCAATCGGATATAAAGTATTCCAGCCATTTTCATAATAACCATCAACGATTTTTTTCTCGTTAAAATCCGTAACCCATTTTGGCAGATTAGATGAGTAATAGGTACTAGTAATCCAATTTCCGTTCTGAGTATCATACCAATAGGCTGCACTAGCACTATGTCCTGCAGGTAATATTGAACCTCTATCCTTGAGCGCTATTCCAATTACTTTACTATGAAAATTAGTAGCAAGCCGTAATTCGTCACCGATAGTTGTTACCAACATATTATGAGGACTCTGTTTTCCATTTAATACACTATTACTTCCGACTGTAGAAACTGAATTATCTTGGCTGCAATACATTTTACTTTTTAAATTATTATCCCACCAATCATTTCCTACTATGCCATTTAGTGCAGGCACAGACCCTGTGTAAATGCTTGTATGTCCAGCAGCTGTTACAGTTGGAGTATATGGTATCATCGCGTTTTCACAAGTAAAGCCCTCCCCTATCAAGCGTTTAAAACCATTAGGCGTGTATCTGTTACTATATCTATATAAGAAATCCCACCTCATCTGATCGACAACAATTCCAACAACAAGTTTGGGTCTTTTAATAGCTTCATCTGAAATTGATTTATTCAATTTCTGTGATGTTGATGATTGAGGATTAGCAAAGACAGTAAGTGAACAAATTAAAAAGTAACAGAAATATTTCATTTTCATGAGTTATGTTTAGCAACAAAAATAAGGTTTGAAAATAAAGGGGAAGTAATTTTTTATTTAACCAATCTATTAATCATAATCTAAAGTCGAACTTTTCAGGTACGAGAGTTAGTGTTCATTTTTGATAAAACCCTTTTTACTAAAATCCTCATTTACAACTACTTTAATCTTTAACTGATTACGAACAATATTGAAAATATGCTTAGAAGTAGCGGATTTTGGAGATTGCAAAAAATCTTTCAAGTTAACTAGGTTATTAATTTTCACCCCATCAATCCCTTGAATCAAATCGCCTGATTTAAACCCTAATGATGCTGCCTCACTTTGACCATCCATAATCATTAGCGCAACACCACCTTCATCATAACCCACTCCATACGCGGATAATTCATCTCCCTTCGGTTCCACTAAAGGAATACTCATCCATGAATAAGTTGGTTTGACATCGGCTTTTTGTGTGACAGCAATGATTTTTAGGGCAGGTATTTCGGGTGTCTTTGCAATTGCCTTTAATGTGGGTTTGGTTACCCCAAAATCATTCACGGAAAAGTTCTTGAATCCAATCTTCGTGGGCAATGAACCCAATTTTATACTAAAATCTCCTTTAGAAGGATTTACAAATTGAGGGTCTCCATTTATAGAATATAGGTCACAATTATTTTTCGCATAACGGGTCATTTCATTAGCATCACTAGCGAAGAAGTTTGAATCGATTTCTTTGCCCCATTGTCCATTGTTTACTATATTCCTATTCATTGCAGCTATTTTATATGCTGTAAAAACGATATTGTGCTTAAATATATCGCCACTATTCTCGAACCAAACATGCGGATTTAGACTATTATTGATGATGATATTATTGGTGGCTGTCCTATCGTAGCCCTCCCTTAATTTCAATCCACCATTCAATAATAGGTTATCATAAATACGATAGCGGGTGGAACCATCATCCAAATCTATATCCCAACCATGGTCGCAACGAAAACGATTATGCCTGATAATATTTGCATCTATGATATCTAAGTAAGGCAATTCGGGGTTCTTAACGACTTCATTTTGTACCTCCTTCCCATCGATAGTCCAATATCTGTCCCTTCCCCATGAATTAAAACTTCCATGGTCGCCTGTTTCTAAAACTGTATTGAAGATGTCGCAGTTTTCGATGACGTGCCCACCAAAAGTACCTTCATTGATATTGATTCCTGCCCTAGGAACGTCATAAATGGAACAATGATTGATAGTGATATGATGCGAGATAGATATATGAATTGGTGCAGTCTGCTTTTCGTCACGTCCTGTTTGGGTTATCAAACAGTTTTCAACCGAACAATCTTCGGGATAGTCATCGCCTTTCGGCCCCTCTGTAGCATCTAAGTTTGTAAAGTACTGTTTTACATACCCAATTAATCCATTTCTAACACAAGCTGGATTCCCAACAAACACCACTCCACTTGCCCCACTTTGATGAATATAGCAACCCGTAATATGGATTCGTCGATTGTAGTTGTTGACAAAAATGGTATTGCCACCCACTTGGTCAAATTCACAATTGGTTAAATTACAATCATTAGCACCATTGTAAAGCACTGCCCCTCCCCTATAGATTGTCCAATCGGAACGTAAAAGCGGTTCCTTATTTTCCATAAAAGTTCGGGCGGCATGACGGAAAACGAATCCATTCAAATACACATTGGTTACAGGTTTCTCCTTGTTGCCATTAAACTCAATCAAGTGTTTCAATCGTACAATCTCCACTTTGGCAGTTTTTATATCGACACCTGCTTGAGGGATATAGTAAAGCTTGCCTTCCTTTTTATCATAATACCATTCTTCAGGTGCATCTAATTCCTCCAATATATTCTCAACCATCCTATACAAAGGGTGCATCGAAGAAGGACGATTATTTTGCCACCCACCCTGATAGGCTAGAGTCCCATCCTTCTTTTTTCCGGTAATCATCCAATGCATATCGCCCCAAAGTGCACTATGCATGGTATGAATAAATCCACCTTCAGGGTTTTTCCAAGTTTCAATTCGAGTGCAAGAGAGCGGATTAGTAGTGGAATCTGGTTTGGTTTTATGGCTTAATTCCCATGTGTCATAAACATTCTTATTGGGAATGGTATTGGGAAAACGAGCCATCCGTTGACGTTTGTCGTTGATATACAATTGGTCGATGTCTAAATCGTTGGGAACCGTTGCAACATAGATGCCCTCCTTATAAGATTCCCATTTAAGCTGCAAAAGACGACCACCACTAATGATGGCATCCCCCTCTTTTTCGGCAGTATAGGTAATAGATGCCCTCTTTGACTTAGCATCTTTTTCAGTAAACTTAATTGTTTCAGGAAGGTAATAAATACCTTTTGTAAAGATTACTTCTACCGAAGTATTTGCATTGGTCTTACGAGCAAGAGTTTGGGCTTTATCGAAACTTGATACAGGCTTTTCTTTGGTTCCAATATTGGCATCATTCCCATTCGGAGAAACATATATTTTGACTTGTGCAGATAAGAGACTACAATAAGTGACTGTGCAAAGGATTAGAAAGAAACGTGTTGAAATCATACTTATTCTATTATCAATTTAAAATTCATTTAATCAATTAAGAGGTTCTACCACAACGAGGGAAAAACAAGGAAGATTAGTTTTTATAACAAGACAAAAATCCATTCTATTGGTTAAGTTGCTTTGATAAAACCATCACTATTAAAAGGTTCCAAAATTTTAATTTGAAAATATGACAAGGGAATTATTATTTGGTTTAAACCACAAGCTATGGAAGCGGAAGAAGTATTCAATAAGGAGGCAAAAGATTAGACGTTTTTAATGGAGGAATTTAGGAAGTGGCTTTGTGATTGCTTGTTAGAAGCACAAGTATGGCTGATAGGCTAACGTGTGAGGATGAAAGGGTGATATGTGTTTGTGATAGCATGACAAGAAGGATTGATAGGTGCTTGTGAGCGAGTGATAATTTGTTGTAGCTCTCTGATAATTTGATGTGGGGGTGTGTTAAAGAGGCATGTGTTTGTGTCCGAGACACAAGTGAGGATGATATTTTCATGTGTATTTGTGTAATAGAGGTAGAAATTATGAGTAATGAACAGTGAGTTTGGGTTTGAGAAGTGTGATTAAAGGATAAAAGGAATGGGGTTTGGATGGGATGGAAAACTTATAGTAGACATTATGTCAATTTAATTAGGAAGTAAATACATGTTTGTGTAAACAGAGTTAAGCATTCATTAGTGTCATGCGCTGAAGTGGAGCGTAGCGGAACGAAGCGCATGACACTAATGAATAATTTTGTAACTTAATAAACACAACAACAAAATGCAGCACAAAAACAACA
>CANCPA010000121.1 GCA_947379895.1 Chitinophagaceae bacterium
AAATTTGATACTAGTACACTATATTTGTCCTCAACCTTAGTAGTATTTGCCATTAGAAACCGATGTGGTAGTTTGTTCCTAATCTATAATGCTATTAAGGTCTTTTTATTGTGTAAACCTCCATATTTATTTTTTGTCATGTACTAAGACGAATCATTTAAATCATAGTTAATAATTACGTTTATGAAAAAGAACATTTTATTGTTTGCAGTCTGTATGTTACAGATTTCGTTGTTTGCTCAAAGTTTTAAGACCAAAGAAGAACGTTTAGCTTGGTGGCAAGATGCACGTTTTGGTATGTTTATACATTGGGGGCCTGTTTCTTTAAAAGGAAAAGAAATTAGTTGGTCACGCGGGGGTGAAATACCTACTAATGTTTACGATAGTTTATACAAAGACTTTAATCCGGTAAATTTTAATGCAGATGAATGGGTGAGTGTGGCTAAGGCGGCAGGCATGAAATATATTGTGCTTACCACCAAGCATCACGATGGATTCTGTCTTTGGGATACCAAACAAACTGATTACAATATCATGCATACCCCCTTTAAGCGTGATGTGGTAAAGGAATTAGCGGAGGCTTGTAAGCGACAAGGAATGGCTTTTGGTGCCTATTATTCCACTTGCGATTGGCACAATACAGATTTCCCATTAACGAGTCCGGGTGGAAAAACAAAACGTGAAGTAAGTAATTTGGATAGCTATACCAATTATCTTAAACGTCAAATAGGCGAGTTGATGTTAAATTATGGGCCATTAGCCACTCTTTGGTTTGATGTGCCACAAAAGTTTGACGCTGTAAGAGGTCAAGGAGTCATTGATTTTGCACATATCATTCAGCCCGATATCATTATCGACAATCGTACAGGTGCAAGTGGTGATTATGAAACACCCGAACAAAGAGTTGGAAAAATGAAATTGGATAGACCATGGGAAACCTGTATGACTATTGGACATCAATGGTCTTATCATCCAAACCAAAGGTTGAAATCCTTGAAACAGTGTTTGCATGGATTAATATTGAGTTCGGCGGGCAATGGAAATTTCTTATTCAATGTTGGCCCATCTCCATTAGGCGTAATAGATTCAAAAGAAGTGAATCGCTTGAAGGATATGGGAGCATGGTTAAAAACGAATGGAGAGGCAATTTATGGAACAAATGGTGGGCCTTATTTGCCAGGAAGAAGTATTGCAAGTACAAGAAAGGGTAATGATGTGTATCTGCATATACTCAATTGGAAAGAAAATAAAGTTAGCTTACCGTCAATGAAGGCTAAAATTGTAAGTGCTACTTTATTGAATGGAGAAAAAGTGGACGTAAAAATTGCCAACAACAAAATGTCTTTTACTGTTCCGCTTTCTCGTCGGGACTCGATTTCTACTATCATAAAAATTCGAGTAGATACAACTGCTATTTCTATCCCATTAATTGACCCTTTAGACGATTATATTGCTACTGCATCTAATTCTCGTGGGAAAAATACGGTAGAGTTATTGGTAGATAGAAGTAAGGATAATTTGTCAAAATGGAGTACTGACGATAGTGTTAGGCATGCATGGATACAAGTGGATTTGAGGCAGCCACGGTCAATAGATGCAGTCATCATCAATGAGGCAAATAATAGTCACATCACCAACTTTACCATTGAATATAAAAATGGAAATGATTGGGTGAAAATTGGAGAAGGAACAAAGATTGGCAGTGAATTAAACACTAAATTTAAAAAGTTGACTACTCAATTTATCAGGTTAAATATTTTGGATGCAACTTCGACCCCTGCCTTATTGGAAATTGATGTTCATGAGGCAGAATAATGGTTAATTGAAAATGGAGAACTAATAATTGATAATTAGGATTTGATATTCATTAGTGTTTATTTTTCACCTATTTCTTCTCCATCGTCTTTACTGTCATTTCTTATAAATCTGATAAAATGCTGAAATAAAACTATTAATCAAGGGGTAAGTTTTTGAGAATTTAGTAGAGATAATCACATTTTCGTCTGTTTCATTCGTTTACCTAACCTCCGGGTGAAGAAAGTTAAGGGTTGACATTCGCTAGCTGACCTCCGGGAAGAGAAAGTCAAGAGTTAGCTAGAGCAAGTCAACGGTTGACTTCTTCTTCCTAACCTCTGGGAAGAGAAAGTCAAGAGTTAGCTAGAGCAAGTCAACCGTTGACATTCGCTAGCTAACCTCCGGGAAGAGAAAGTCAA
Source organism: Chitinophagaceae bacterium (assembly GCA_947379895.1). Classification (GTDB taxonomy): domain Bacteria; phylum Bacteroidota; class Bacteroidia; order Chitinophagales; family Chitinophagaceae; genus Parasediminibacterium. The sequence goes on from CANCPA010000121.1 coordinate 2,214, forward strand.
GAGGTAGCTAGAGCAAGTCAACGGTTAACTTCTTCTTCCCAATACAGAATAAAAAGGATTGATTCAGCAAAAAAGAGTTTCTATGAATAGAAGTGAATTTAGGAAGTGATAATATCGAATAATCCAAATTGTTAGTTTAAATCTGAAAAATCAAAAGTCCGCAATCAAGAAATTTCTTCAATAAAAGGTATCAACGTGCTATTTTATGTCCAATGAAAATAATGTATTGTTAATCAAGATATTATTTTAAAAAAATCAGTAGGAAAATACAATAATAACCTTTATCTAAAGTTAAATACTTGCATTTTATATGAGAAATAATCACCTTAATAATTGTATTTTCATAATGATAAATAATTCTTTGGAATTGATGAAAAGAATCGATTGTATTTTAACCTTTAAAAGAAATAACATTACTTTTAAAGCAATCCTGATTTGTTTATTTCTGTTGACATTATCCAATTTAAACGCACAAACACTCGGAGCTCTTGCTACTAAATTAAATATAAACTTTGGAACCCCTGCCATTGAATCTCGTTTCAAAAAAGGTACAAAATGGTTTAGAGATACATTAGTTGCCGAATTTAACATGACAAATACGGAGAACGCACTTAAAATGAACAGTTGTGAACCTAGACAAGGAGTATTTGATTTTACTTTAGCGGATACTATCATGAACTTTGCAAAGGCTAATAATATGAAATCTAAAGGTCATGTTTTGGTTTATCACATTCCAACTCCAGGTTGGCTTTATGCTAGAACAAACCCTAATAGTACTAATAAATTTTCTAGGGCTGAATTGATGGCTATTGTCAAAAGGCATATTGATAGTGTTGTAGGACATTATAAAGGAAGAATACTAGAATGGGATGTTGTAAATGAAACAATAATGGATTCATTTACGGTGGGAGAATCGCCTTTGAAACACACTTTTTACCAACAGATTATTGGTAATGATTACATTGACTCTGCATTTGTTTGGGCACATAGAGCTGATCCAAGTGCCTATCTTTATTTAAATGATTACAGTGGCGAATATTTTGGCAGTTGGGAAAAAGCTAAATCTGATTCTATATATACTTTTGTAAAAGGTTTAATTGCTAGAGGAATACCAATACATGGTGTTGGTATGGAATGTCATATAGGCAACTATGCAGATGCTAATCTTTTTAACGCAAATATCAAGCGTCTCGGAGCACTTGGTTTAAGGGTATCACTTACAGAAACAGATATCATGAATTCTTCAAATGATCCTAAAACTTGGACAACGTTAGCAAATGGAGTTGCATCTAATTGGAATGCAACCTCTTTTATTACTTGGGGAATAGATGATTCTGCTTCATGGATGGGTAGCGATTGTGGTTGTTTGATTTGGGATAGTATGCATCAAGCCAAACCTGTAGTATACAATGCGATAAAGAGCGTTTTTCTGAAGGCAAGTAAAACGGTTGCCGCACAAAGAGCAAATTTCATTGCAATTCCTGCTGATAATAGAGTTCCTACTATTCCAGGAAACCTGACCGCCACAGCTGTATATAAAAAAGTTACTCTTAAATGGGTCGCCTCCCTTAGATACATGACCTACACGATTAAACGTTCAACGACTAAAGGTAGTGGCTATCTAACGATTATTACCGGTCTTACTGGAACATCTTATACAGATACAACTGGACTAAAATCTGGAGTTAATTATTATTATATAATAGTTGCTGTAAATCCATTTTACACAAGTAGCAACTCAAATGAGGCTTTTGCTCTTATTCCTTTTCCATTGCCAGTTCAGTTATTAAAATATAATGTTTCTAAAATTGGTACTAGTAAGGTTAAAATTGATTGGAAAGTAGTTAATGATGAAAAAGTGGAACATTTTGAGGTGCAATCATCTACAGATGGTGTAAATTTCAAATCATTTCAATCTGTATTTGTTTCTGATAGTTTAAAAAATGATTATTATGTAGTTGATGATAACCCGATTGATGGAAACAATTTTTATAGGTTAGTCGTATATGAAGATGATGGTAATGTGAAGTATCTTGACACTAAGTTAGTGAAATTTTCAATTTCTATTGCTGATAAAATATCTATATATCCTAATCCAGCATCTTCAAATTTTAATCTGGTTTTGCCTGAAATTATTACTAAAAGTGTTTTAGTCTCTATAAAAAGCACAACAGGTAATACAATTTCAACTAACACTCTATCAATTATACCTGGTCAAACCATTTACCAAATTTCATTAAAAAAACTAAGTGTTGGGATTTACATAGTTGAAGTTGTTGGAAATGAGTTTAGTAAATCCATAAAATTAATCATTAGATAAAATACTTTTTAAAATTAAGAAATATGTATAAGACCTTTCTTGTTTTGCTTGTTTTAATTGGTCAATCCTATATTGCATCTTCTCAAACAGACACGCTTACATTCAATGTGAATAAACGCTACCAAACTATCGAAGGTTTCGGAGGTGCCATGTATTATACAGCACCTGCTCTTGTTGCCCATCCAAATAAGCAAAAAATTTACGATTATCTTTTTAAAGATTTAGGAACTACTATATTGAGGGTTTGCAACCAATATATAAATGAAAAAGGTGGTAAAAACACCTATTTAGATGCTGAAACAAGTATTGCAACGGAAGCCAATAAAAGAACACCAACCGACTTGATGGTTTCAGCTTGGAGTCCACCTCCTGCATATAAAAGTAACCATAATGTGAGTAATTATGGTACTCAAGCTTCTCTAGATACAAATGCTGATGGGCAATTTGTTTATGGCCCTTATGCAAAGTGGTGGTACAATTCATTGTTGCAGTTTCAAAATAGAGGCGTTTCTGTAAAGTACTTAAGCATTCAAAATGAGCCAAACTGGCCTGCATCTTATGATGCATGTGTTTTCAGACCCACTGAACAACTCGTCTATGATGATTCTTTAAAAAAGAATGTCAAGGTGGCTTCTTATGCTACAGCATTCAGCAATGTATATGACACCATTTTTAAATACAAGGATAGTTTGATTCAATTTCCAAAAATGATTGGACCAGAATTGATAGGAATACATAGATGGTATGCTCCCTATACAACTGATTATACAAATAAAATGGATATGTCGAAGTGCTATGGAATTGCACACCATCTTTATACAGGAGGGAATACATCTTACGCTAATCAATTTATTACAAACCTTGGTTATCTAAAACAGTATTTTCCAACTAAACCTCGTTTTCAAACTGAATATAGCGAGGGAAATTGGTTTTTTACTGCTCAATTGATTCATAATTCATTGCTAACCGAACAGGCGTCAGGTTATGTATTGTGGACTTATGCTTGGAACAACAATGGAAGTTCATTAATTGATTTTGACTCAGGAACTGACACAACAAAATGGAGAAATAAAAATGGATACATTGTTACCAAAAAGTATTATGCAGTAAAGCAATTCTCCAATTTTATTAAGCCTGGATGGCAAATGATTGATATCACACCTACTGATACCTTAATAGCTGCATCTGCATTTATCAGTCCGGATTCATCTCAAGTGGCAGTTGTTATAGTTAATAATAGTGGAAGGCAAATAAAAGTAAACCTAAACCCAATTGGTTTTTCGATAGCAAAAGGAGATATTTATCTTACAAATTCTACCTATAATTGTGCACTTGCGGGTTCATTTAATGCCAAACAAAATATTTTACCTGTTTCTGCAATTATCACTTACGTATTAACAAGAACGACTCCTTTACCCATAAAAGAAATTAGTTTCAAAGCAGACATCGTCAATAAGAATGTTTTATGTAGTTGGAAATCAGATTTAATAGATTTAAATAATTTTGAATTACAAAAGAGTTTTGATGGTAATAATTTCATCACTATTACTAGTATTTTACCAAATAGTTCAAAAGAATACACTTTCTATGACAGTATGAGCACTCCTAAAACTACATCTGCTTATTATCGATTAAAAATAATAAGCAAATCAAATAGTATTGATTACTCTAAAGTGTTGAGTCTTAATTTGAATGAAGTAAAAAGAAATATTGTTCTATTTCCTAATCCAATTCAAAGCACTTTACACTTTAGTGGAAAGGGATTATCTCAAGTTGTTATCAGTGATGAACTAGGAAAATTAATTTTTACTCATGAGGCTAACCCAAATAGTTTACAGAATTGCTTTAATCCAAATTTAAAGAAGGGAATTTATTTTGTAAAAATGATATTTGATAATGGAGAAACGCAAACTGAGAAATTGATTTCACAACCATAAATAATTTATTGATATTCAAATTATTTTTGGTTGGTTAATAATTACTGATTAAATAATGTTTGGTATCTTAAAATATTATCAGAAGGAATTGTAATCATAATTAACTATTTGGAAAAATACGCAAACTCAATACTTTATTATAAATAGAATTTCAACTTTTCTTATAAATTCAATTTTGATTGTATAGAGAAAAATGAAAAATGTTGAATAGCTTTTATTTAGATTTATTAAAATCATCACAATTAGGTTGTATTAAAATATTTAATTCTATTTGCTCTTTTTTTAATATCAACTACATATTAATATGAAATATATTGCTTTGCTTTTATTAAATTTTACGTGTACTCTATGTTTTACAAATGTGTCTTACGCAAATATTTATGGAGGTAGAACTGGAAATGGTACTAATGTCACTGTAACAGATAAAGGCTCGACAGTAATTTTGAGTAACGGAATAATCTCAGCAACAATAACCAAAGCCAATGCAACTATCGCAAACTATAGTTTTAATGGATACAATATGCTCTCGGGTGGCTATAATGGGGGACAAATTTATTGGAGTTGGAATATGCCTAATTACCAAAACCCATCTGGATGTTCTTATACGCTGAATGCAGATCCAACCCAAAATAATGGCGACTATGCTGAGGTTCAATTACACATGAAATGGCCTGGTACTGCTACCACTGCTGCTATTGATGTCGATGTATATTATTCTTTAACACGAGATGCTAATGGAATTTATGCCGCAGCAATGTTAACACATCCTGCAAATTATCCTGCTTGTCCGGGGGGCGAATGGCGAATGGCTAGTTATGTTGGTAGCACATTCGATTGGTTGAGTGTAGATAGTCTTAGAAACAAAAAAATGGCAAGCCCTAAAGATTCGACAGTTGCTGTTACAGGGGCACCAAAAGAAGTGGTATTATATACAACAGGGATATATAAAAATGAATATGAATGTAAATATGATTATAGTGCAGATTTAGGCTATTTAGATGCTTGGGGTTGGTGTAGTACAACAAAAAATTTAGGTATTTGGATAACAACCCCTAGTAAAGAATATTATAATGGTGGACCAATGAAACGCGAGTTATTGTGTCATTCTGGTCCAACACTTCTAAATATGTTAAATGGGGAACACTACTCGATGGGCAATGATTTTAGTATGGATTCTACAGAAGAATTTAAAAAGGTATATGGCCCCTTTTTGATTTACTGCAACAGCGTGCCTGCTACTACTCTAAATGCCCCAAATGTATTATTTAATGATGCCAAAACTCAAGCAAAAGCCGAACAAGCCGCTTGGCCTTACAGTTGGTTTACAAATCCCAATTATTTTAAGAAAAATCAACGCGGAACTGTAACAGGTAAGTTAATAATAAATGATACGACGACTTCCAGTATAGTTGCTTCCAATATATGGGTTGGAATTGCAGTAACCCCAATTTCTAGTACAGGTGTTAAAGACTTTCAAAAATGGGCGAAGAACTATCAATTTTGGGTACAAACCGATAGCGTTGGTAATTTCACTATCCCAAATGTCATCCCAGGTAAATATAATATTTATGCTTTTGGGTCTTCTGCAGCTGGACTGATGTCTAAGTTGAATTATCTTACAGTAACCGCAGATAGCATCAGTGCATTAGGTAATGTGGAATGGGTACCAACTAGAACTGCTCCTACAGTTTGGGAAATAGGGATTCCAGATAGGTCTGCGGGAGAATATTTTCATGGCAAAGATTGGTGGACTAGTAACCTATTCCCAAATACACATTGGGCGAAGTTTATGGATTACCCTGACGAATTTCCTAATGGGGTAAATTTCAACATTGGCCAAAGTAATATAGCCACAGATTGGAACTTTGTGATGAATTATGATAAGACTGTGCAAACCACTTCTCCTGTTTGGAAAGTAAATTTCAACTTGATAAAAGCACCTAGAGTTGGCACTAAAAATTCAGCACTTTATGTTGCAATTGCTGGTTCGTTTTCATCAGCACTCATTGTCAAGGTAAATGGAACACTCATTACTGCAGCAGTTGGAGCAAATCCGAGCAATCCCTCTGATGCCAAAATAAGAAAAGGAATACATGGTGCCTTCAGTGATTTGAGATTATTATTTGATGGAAGTCTATTAAAAGCAGGCAGTAATTCCGTTGAATTTACACTCCGGATTGGCGGAAATGCTACTGTTGCAGATGTAATGTTTGATTATGTGCGTTTAGAAGCTCCAGATACAAAAATTGGAGATCCATTACCTATCTCATTTCTTCCATTAGTTGTATCTAAAGAAAATGAAATGGCGGTATTGAAATGGGCAACGATTTCAGAGTCAAATAATGATTATTTTGAAGTGGAACGTTCTTCGAATGGAGTCAACTTTACAAGAATTAAAAGTATCATTGCCATTGGAAATAGTATAGAAAAGACTGAATATTGTTTTAAAGACAACCAACCATTAGTTGGGTTAAACTATTATCGAATAAAACAAATTGATAAGAATGGGAAGTTTACTTATGGCAATGTTGTTTCTGTCAGTTTTTCAGCTAAAGACAATTTGCTTAAATTATATCCCAATCCTGGAAAGAATAATTTCAGAATCTGTTTTACAGCAAACCAAGAAGGCCTGTTTTTAGCAAATATTATTAATACAAGAGGGTCAATTGTTAAAGAAATTGCTTTAAATGCAATTATTGGACAAAATAATCATCAATTAGACCTTTCCGAATTATGTTCAGGCTACTATACCATCGTCTTGAAAAATAAATGGCAAAGTATGAATTGCAAATTTGAAAAACTTTAAAAACTAGCCACAAGTTTATTAGTTAGCAATGTAATCTTACAAAAGTAGTGACAAGGCTATATATGTATGATGTAGAAATGGTGAATTTGAAAAAGGCACCTTTTGTTTTCTTTGATAGGTTTATCCTTTACGGCGATTCTGATTTGAGTAATCGTGTCCGGGATGTCGCACGCTGCGTCTTTTGCAAGCTGCTTTTCGGCACTATAGCCGCTTTTTTCTTTTTACTGCAATACTTGACGGTGCATTTGCGGTTGTGCAATTTGTTTTGTATGTCGTCATCATTTTTTTCATGACAGCATCGGTACTAAAAGTAGCTGAATGGTTATCCATAAAAGTATTTAATGGTTTATTTCTTGTCTATTTTGGTTATGCCTTATTTGTTGTTATGTTTGATTTTAAAGTAGGTCATATTTGTATTTGATTAATTTCATTTCATTTCTTTTTATTTTATGCATTTATTGCCCATTATTACTAATCAATTTTTTGCTTTTTTGTATTCCTTGAGGTTTTAACTGTATAATACTTCATTACAAGTGTATTACTTGACATTTTTGTTGTATTCTCTATCAATACTGCTGTATGACTAGAGGTTATAATTGTATTTATGGAGGTTTTTCTTGTATTACTCGTGATATTTCTTGTATTAATGTACAATACAACTTTATTACTCTTTAATACTGTTGTATTGCACTTCAATACTGTTACGTTCACCATCATAATTGATGTATTACACGAAATTAATGTATGATGAGTTGAAAATATTGCAATGTGAAGAGTGAAAATAGTAGATATTCTATTCAGAAGGGAAACTAATTGGGTTCTTTTTGAGTCTGTTTGTGTAGAGACAAGGCATGCCTTGTCTCTACACAAACACCGAGAATAGGATTCTTATATTTTAGGCAACAAGCCATGTCATTACATGTATTATCATCATCAAAATAGTTTTTAATTAATTACCTCATTAGTTTTTTGGAATGAAATGATTTACGGGCCTGATGATAATATAAGTAGGAATTTTTTCGCTTGGGTGTACCGAAACTAATAGTGCTGTCACTGCTCCCTTTTCATCTAGATATACTTGTGGTCGCTCAATTCCTGCTACAGAAAATGATTTGCCACCTTGCATTGGCACTTTATCTGTTTGTGACCAAACAGGAATTTGCGAATACAATTCGTAGTCGATACCGTTTTTTGAAGTGTAATAAACAACAGCTTTTTCAACACCTGTCACTTTGCTTTCCCAATCAGTACAGATTACATTGTATTGGTTATTTGCCCACCAAATTGTAGGGTCTTCCAACTCAAAATTATTAGGTAATCTATTTAAAGTATCTTTTAAAAGCTTATAAGGTCCCATCATATTGGGTGATTCAAAAGCACACATATAATCATCATATTTCCCATCCTTCGTGACTTTGGGTTTAAACTTTCCGACAGCATAGGCCGTTCCATTAGGTCGGAAGAGTATTGCAGGATTATTAGTTGACAATACGGGTTTATTAATGGGAGTCCACGGTCCTTGAATGGAATCTGCAAGAGCAAAGCCTGTTTTCCATTGAGGAATGCCTAAATGATAAATTAAAAACTTATTTCCTACCCTTGCAATTTTAGGATTGTGAACCGCTTGTTTAGCCCACGGATGATTGGATGGAGAAAGTACTACTTCCTCAAATTTGTATGGTCCAAATAAGGAATTGGAAACAGCCCTAATTACTTCGCTATGAAACCATCCACTCATTCCATTTTTTTCTGGCCATCTAGAGGCAAAAAGATGAAAAGTATCCCCTACTTTAATTACAGATGGATCCCATAAGAAATATCCATCCATTTTAAATATTGCCTCTTTTGGAACAGGTAATAGTGCATCTCTGAGTGGGTTACTTTTGGGATAACTTATCAATAAATCTGTGGGTAACTGAGGGAGTGTAACAGTCTTTTCAATTTGTGCATTAATATAACTGCAAAATAGAATCGTGATGAGGAGGATGTAAATCTTTTTCTTTGACATATAAATAATTATAAAGAGGGACAAATCAAAATTATACTGTAAAAATTTAATTATTGCTCTAGATATTGTAGTAAGTCTATAGGAGTCAAAAAGAAAATTGAGTAAATTTTAGAGTTGAATTATCACAAAGGATGGGACTTTTTTAAAAAAATTCAATACATAGTGAGATATGAAAGGGCTCATGTTTCTTGTTATATAACTTTTAGCAAAGAAAAAAGATTACCACATAGGCAAATAGCCACATAGAAAAGACTATCCTTTTTTTCTTGTGCTTAATTGAAAAAGAAGTTCACAGAGGAATCCTACTTCGTAGCATTGGAAAAGACTTTTTGAAAAGAAGTTATATAGTAGGCACATAGGCACAGAGAAATGACATAGTTTTTTTATGTTTTATTAAAAAGAAGGTCACATAGGAATCCAATGTCGTTAAGTTAAGGTTACTAACCGAAAATTAGGGTGTCAGCCTGAGCCTGTCGAAGGCGCACAAAGAAGGAAAGAACCTTAATTTAGACCGGTTTCGACAAGCTGCTAATGACAGTGGTTTAAAAGTTTGAAAATTAATATGGATTATTTAAGCTAGTTCCAGCTTCGACAGGCTGCTAATGACAAGTAGTTTATTTTTTTGAAAATCAATGATGAAAGTTTAAGTTGCTTACTGCTTCGACGGGCTCAGCCTGACAGTCACTCTGATTTTCGGAGAGTATGCAATGTCATCTCAAAAAACTTGAGATCCTCTAATTACTGCCTCAGCCTGACAGTCCTTTTGATTTTCGGAGAGTATGCGATGTCATCTCAAAAAACTTGAGAAACTCTAAATACTGCCTCAACCTGACAACTGTTTCTTAACTTAACGACATTGCATAAGAATCCTACTTCGTAGCATTGGTAATCTTTTCTGAAAAGAAGTTATATAGTAGGCACATAGCAACATAGGAAAGGAAAGTTTTCTTCTTGTATTTTCTTGAAAAGATATGAACATTGAAATGGTACTTAGTAGTAGAGACACCTGTATGAAAGGAGGTTAGAATTGCTTAATTTGTTAATTGAATGTTCCTTTACATCCAATTCAGTAGATAAATTAAATCATCTTCTTTCTATGGTTGTATTATTATAACAAAACCAATAAAAGCTAACTTTTACTCTTTTTATTTAAAAAGAACTCAAATAAATGGATTGTAGGCGCACACAAAAAGTAGATGTTATAGAATGTTTTGACAAAAAGAAGTTCATTTTTTAATCAACCTTTGTTGAATTTGGAACGTCTATTTAAAAATAAGTATTACAGTAAAAATGCTTTAAGAGATTAATAATATATAAATGAAAAATTGTCTTTACACCATCATTTCGTTTTTGTTTTTAGGTTCAATAGTTGCCCAAACAAATCCTTCTACTACTATAACCTCACAAATCAATTGGCCTGAATTTATGAGTCATCACGACCTGATTTGGGAAGAACTTCCTCTACAGTGGAATGAGGGTGCTTTTGTTGGTAATGGGCAAATTGGTATGATGATATATGTGAATAAAAAAGAGAATCATATCACTTTTCATATTGGGCGTGCAGATGTAACAGAACATCGAAACGCTCCAAATAAGAAAACTGCAATTGGGATAATTGGAGCAAATGGATTTACTGATTTTACAAGATTTGATATTGGTAAAATGGTTCTAAAACCTAGAGGCAAGATTAGGTCATGTAAGATTCGACAAAATATTTGGGATGCAGAAATTACAGCTCATTTTGTCACTGATTCTGGAACTATCGACTTGGTAGCCTCTTGCCCTTATAATAGTTATGTGAATGTAGTAGAAGTAAATTCTACTGAGAAGTCAGTTGCAAATAACAGTTATCAATGGTCATTTAAACCAGGAAGGGCGTTCCCTTCAAGAATGACAGTAAAGAAGATGGATTCAATTAATTATGTACACAATCCTTTACCACTATTGTTTGAAAATGACGGTTATCACTATTGTGAGCAATCCTTAAATGCAGGTGGAGATTATGCAACAGTTTGGAAAGAACAGCAGGGAAATAAGGCAAACAACAGTGTATTCTATATGACAACTGCCAACGAAATACCTGCTGCAAAACAATCTGCTATAAAGGGAAGGCAGTACATTGAGGAAGTTTTAAAGGACGGATTAGAAAAGACAAAAGCGAATAGTCGGTTGTGGTGGCATCATTTTTATCAAAAATCTTTTCTGTCAATTCCTGATGCCAAAATGGAGTCGTTTTATTGGATTCAATTGTACAAAATGGCTACTTGTTCTCGACCTGATGGGCCTGCTGTAGATTTGTTTGGTCCCTATTTTCGTACTAGTACATGGCCTTATCATTGGTGGAATTTGAATATTCAGCTGACTTATTGGCCTGTTTATGCGAGTAATCATTTGGAATTGGGTGAGAATTATGTGAACATTGTAGATGACAACTTCGAAGCGTTGTTGGAAAGATATAAAGAGAAACAATTGGGGGATTTTGCTTGGGCAATGCACAATTATTTCTGGCAGTTTAGCTATGATGGTGATTGGAAATCGTTGAAAGAGAAGTGGCTACCAAAGGCTATGAAAATTGCGGAGGCTTATCAATCCAAACTCATTAAAAATGATGGAGGCAAATTGGAACTTCTGCCTTTGGGTTCGCCTGAGTTTAAGGGGTTTGCAACATTTCCAAATACAAACTACAATCTTGCACTTTTACGTTGGTTACTTAACACGCTCATTATTGTGAATGATAAAACAAAGGCAGGTAGTAAGGACATTGATAAATGGAAAGAAACTTTAGCCGATTTAATCCCTTTTCCTGAAGATTCAAATGGATTAATGATTGCAAGTAATCAACCTTTTGACAGGTCGCATCGTCACTTTTCACATTTATTGGGTTTGTATCCATTATTTCAGTTAAGTCCTGATAAGAAAGAAGATAAGGATTTGGTCGTAAAGTCTGTAAAACATTGGCATCAAGTTGGGAACGGGAAGGCACTATTAGGCTACTCATTTACAGGGGCATCTTTATTATATAGTAGTTTAGGGATGGGAAATGAGGCTTTGGATGTGATGCAACAATTTTTAGTGGACAGCAAACACCCCTCGTGGATGTTGGCCAATACTTTTTATACAGAATGGGATGGCAAAAGCCCCGTAATTGAAACTCCTCTGAGTGGTGCAGCAGGCGTGATGAACTTTTTGTTGCAGAGTTGGGGAAATAAAATACGTGTGTTCCCTGCAATGGCAGATAGATGGAAAGATGCCTCCTTTGAACAGTTGAGGGCAGAAGGCGGTTTTCTAGTTAGTTCTTCAAGGAAAGATGGCAAAACAGAGTGGGTAAAAGTTAAAAGTTTAGCGGGTGAACCCTGTATTGTCAAGGTTAATGATTGGTCAAAAATGGTAAGTACTGATAAGAATATACGAATCACTAAGACATCTGTTTCTGGTGAATTTAAAGTAGAACTCAAGAAAGGTCAAGACGTAATATTGGTTCCTAAATTATCTGCTAATCCATTGACAATTAGTCCTGTACAAAATGATAAAACCTATTTCAACAGTTACGGCGTAAAGAAGGGACAACAATTGAAAAATGACCAATTCTGGGCTGATTAAGAGGGGACTTTACCACAAAGGAAACAATGGAGAAACAAGGGAAACAAGGATTTCTTTGAAAAATAAACGGAAGGAATAGAAATGTATTCTGGGCTGATTAAGAGGGGACTTTACCACAAATGAAACAATGGAGAAACAAGGGAAACAAGGATTTCTTTGAAAAATAAACGGAAGGAGTAGAAATGTATGTCAACTCTTAGATTAACGA
>CANCPA010000122.1 GCA_947379895.1 Chitinophagaceae bacterium
CCCCTACATTTGCACTCCCAATTTGAAATGGGGTAAAGGATATGTCACAGAGAATTAGAATTAAATTACAATCTTACGATCATAACTTGGTAGATAAGTCTGCTGAGAAAATCGTTAAAACAGTTCGGAGTACTGGTGCTGTTGTAACAGGACCGATTCCTTTGCCTACACACAAGAGAATCTTTACTGTTCTTCGTTCGCCGCACGTAAACAAGAAAAGTCGTGAGCAGTTTCAGTTAGCAACACACAAACGTTTGTTGGATATCTATACTTCTTCTTCTAAAACAGTAGATGCTCTTAGCAAACTAGATTTGCCATCAGGTGTTGAAGTTGAGATTAAAGCATAAGTAGAGATTCTGAAAAGAATTGAAGTTCTTACAAAAATAAATTTTCATCTCTCAATTCGATCGTTCGAAAAAAAGAGCGCTGATTAAATTAAATAAAACTTCCTCAATAATTAAATATTGAGGGCGACATATAAACAGGCCCTTCGAGGTTTGTTTACTCCCGGTACTTCCCTTCTATAATAATAGAAAACACAGGAAAAGGTCGGTAGCAAACAAGGGATTGAATTTTAGCACATACCGTAGCTGAAATGTCCTTACAACCTTAGCGGGGCATAACCGCAAAAATGATGAAAGGTATAATTGGTAAAAAAATTGGGATGACAAGCATCTTTGCTACCGACGGTAAGCAAACAGCTTGTACCATCATTGAAGTAGAACCAAATACGGTTACTCAAGTTAAGACTGTTGAAAACGACGGTTACACAGCACTACAATTATCAGTAGTAGACAAAAAAGAAAAGCACACAACCAAAGCAGAGCTTAACCACTTCGCAAAAGCTCAAACTACTCCAAAAAGATTCGTAAAAGAATTTCGTAATTATTCCATAGATAAAAATATTGGTGAAACAGTATCGTTAGATATTTTTTCTGAAGGCGACACTGTTGAAGTTGTTGGTACTACCAAAGGAAGGGGTTTCCAAGGTGTTGTAAAACGTCATGGTTTCTCTGGTGTTGGTGAAGCTACACACGGACAACATGACCGTTCAAGAGCTCCAGGTTCTTTGGGTGGTTCGTCTTATCCTTCACGTGTATTTAAAGGATTAAGAATGGCTGGCCGTATGGGTGGTGACAGAGTAAAATTGAAAGGCTTGAAAGTTGTAAAGATTTTCCCTGAAAAGAATTACGTTCTAATCAGTGGTTCAGTACCAGGTCATAACGGTTCAATAGTTTTAATTCAGAAGTAAGTAATCATTTTTAATTTCAGAGCAATGCAAGTTGATGTCTTAAATATACAGGGTCAAAAAACAGGTAGGTCAGTGGATTTGCCACAGGATATATTTGGAATTGAACCAAACGATCACGTAATATATTTGGCTGTAAAGCAATATTTAGCTGCAGGTCGTGCAGGAACACACAAAGTAAAAACAAGAGCTGAAGTTCAAGGTGCAAGCCGTAAACTTCACAAACAAAAAGGAACAGGTGGAGCTAGAAAAGGTAACATCCGTAACCCTCTATACAAAGGTGGTGGTACTATTTTTGGACCAAAACCTCACAAGTATGATTTCAAAATCAACCGTAAGGTTAAGGACTTGGCTAAAATCTCTGCTTTAAGTTATAAAGCAAGAGAAGAAGCAATATTAGTTGTAGAAGAAATCTCAATTGATACTCCAAAGACAAAAGAATTAGTATCTATTCTTAGTAACTTGAGTGTAGCTAACAAAAAAACAATCATCATTCTTTCAGAATACAATGATTCTTTATACCTAAGTACTCGTAATGTTCCAAATGTTACCACTACTTTGTTAGCAGATATTAATACTTATGATATCGTTAATGCAGATGTTTTGGTTTTCACTGAGAGTGCAGTAAACATTTTTTCTGAAGATGAAGTAATTGCAGAAGCTTAATTAATTCTTTAATAATAATACAAATGAACGCTACAGATATATTAAAAAGACCTATTCTGACAGAAAAAGCAAATTTGCAACAAGAGAAACTACGTACGTATGCCTTCAAAGTTGACAAAAGAGCAAACAAGTTAGAAATTAAAACTGCTATTGAGCAATTTTATGGTGTAACTGTTTTATCAGTAAATACTGCAGTCGCTCCTGGTAAGAATAAAGCAAAGCAAGTTGTAGGTAAGGTTTCCATTGGTAAAACATCTTCTTACAAGAAAGCTTTTGTAAGAGTTGGAGAAGGAGATTCTATAGATTTATATACAAATATTTAATTATAGCCACGAAGCTGATAAATTCGAAATAAAGTAAAGAAAATGGCATTAAAGAAATACAAACCAATGACAGCCGGTACACGGTGGAGAATTGGAAATGCTTATGCAGAAATTACAACTAACAAGCCAGAAAAAAGTTTGTTAGAGCCTGTAAAGAAATCAGGTGGACGTAATGCTCAAGGACGTAGATCAATGCGTTATATTGGTGGAGGTCATAAAAAGCAATATCGTATCATTGATTTCAAGAGAAATAAGTTTGATGTTGAAGGAACTGTTCTTTCAATTGAGTACGATCCAAATCGTACAGCTTTTATCGCTCTTATTCAATATTCAGATAACGAAAAGAGATATATTATTGCTCCACAAGGTTTGCAAGTAGGTGCAAAGGTTATTTCGGGAGATTCAGTAGCACCAGAAATTGGTAATGCTCTTCAAATGAAAAATATGCCTTTGGGTTCTATGATTCATAACATAGAATTGCAACCTGGACAAGGTGGAAAATTAGTTAGAAGTGCAGGTACTTCTGCTCAATTGGCAAATAAGGAAGAAAAGTATGCGGTTATTAAGATGCCAAGTGGTGAATTAAGAAAACTTTTGATTAATTGTTTTGCTACTGTAGGTGTTGTTTCTAACAGTGATCATAATCTTGAACAAGCTGGTAAAGCAGGTGTTAACCGTTGGAAAGGTATTACTCCTAGAACAAGAGGTGTTGCAATGAATCCTGTAGATCACCCGATGGGTGGTGGTGAAGGTCGCGCTTCAGGTGGTCATCCAAGAAGTAGAACTGGTAAATATGCTAAGGGCGAAAAGACTAGAACTAGAGGAAAGGGAAGTGACAAGCTTATTATTCAACGTCGTGATGGCAAGAAATTATCTAAATAATTTAAAACTCTAATATGGGTCGTTCAATTAAAAAAGGTCCTTATGTTGATGCTAACCTAGAGGTTAAAGTATTAAACATTAATGACGGAAAAGGTAAAAAGGGTGTTATTAAAACTTGGAGCAGAAGAAGTACAATTACTCCTGACTTCGTAGGACATACTTTTGCTGTTCATAATGGAAATAAATTTATCCCAGTATATGTTACTGAATTTATGGTAGGACATAAACTAGGAGAATTTTCACCAACAAGAAATTTCAGAGGTCATTCTGGATCTAAAAAATAATTATTACTAATTTTTAACTCTGATGAGTTAAATATAACAAGTAGAAACTTGATAATATGGAAGCAGTAGCTAAGTTAAAAAACTATCCGACAGGTCCTCGTAAAATGCGCTTGATAGCGGATGTTGTACGTGGGATGGAAGTAGAAAAGGCATTATCTATATTAGAATTTCATCCACAGCATAATGCTGTTCCTTTAGCTAAATTGCTTAAGAGTGCAATTAGCAATTGGGAACAAAAAAACAGTGGGTCAAATGCAGCTGATAGCAGTTTGATTGTTAAAACGGTTTTTGTAGATGGTGGTAAAGTCATTAAAAGAATGTTACCAGCACCTCAAGGTAGAGGATACAAAATTCGTAAGCGTAGCAATCATGTAACAATAATAGTAGATTCAAAAAATTAATATAACCATATTATGGGGCAAAAAGCAAATCCTATTGGTAATAGATTAGGTATCATACGTGGATGGGAAAGTAATTGGTATGCCAGTAAAAATGATTACGCAGGTAAGTTAATCGAAGATGATAAAATTAGAACTTACTTAAATGCACGTATTAGTAAGGGTGGTATTGCAAGAATTGTAATTGAGCGTACACTTGGAAAGTTAATCGTAACTATTCATACTAGTAAACCTGGTATCATCATCGGAAAGGGTGGTGGAGAAGTAGACAGGATTAAGGAAGAATTGAAAAAGCTAACAAAGAAAGATGATGTTCAGATTAATATTCTTGAAATTCGTCGTCCTGAGTTAGATGCTACAATAGTTGGTGATACAATTGCTAAACAAATTGAAAATAGAATCAACTTCAAACGTGCTATTAAAATGGCTATTGCTTCTACACTTCGTATGGGTGCTGAAGGAATTAAGGTTAGAGTAAGTGGTCGTTTGGGTGGTGCAGAAATCGCTCGTTCAGAAGAAATCAAGCAAGGAAGAACTCCTTTGCACACTTTCAGAATGGATATTGATTATGCAAGTGTATTTGCACAAACTGTTTACGGTAAAATCGGAATTAAGGTTTGGATTTGTAAAGGAGAAGTGTTAGGTAAACGTGAATTGAACCCTAATCTTGTTGCTGGCGGTAAGAACGATGGTAATGACAGAAGAGGTGGAGATGACAGAAGAGGTGGTGATGATAGAAGAGGTGGTGATCGCAGATCTTTCGGAGATAGAGATAGACAAGGTGGCGGAGATAGAAGAAATTCTAACGCTGGCGGTCAACAAAGAAGAAATTAACTATTAATTGATTAAATCTATTTGACAATTTGAATAGTTGATTCTATTACTAATTGATATAATACAAAATTATTATAAATGTTACAGCCTAAAAGAAGTAAACATAGAAAGCAGCAGAAAGGACGTATCCGTGAAGTTGCAAAGAGAGGTTCTTATATAGCTTTTGGTTCTTTTGCATTAAAAGCGCTTGAGCCAATATGGTTAACTAACAGACAATTGGAAGCAGCTCGTCAGTCAATGACTCGTGCAATGAAAAGAGAAGGAAATGTTTGGATTAGAATATTCCCTGATAAGATTATTACACACAAACCTGCGGAAGTGAGAATGGGTAAGGGTAAGGGTAATCCAGAATATTGGGCTGCTGTTGTTGAACCAGGAAGAATTATTTTCGAGTGTGATGGTGTTAGCGAAGAAACAGCAAAGCATGCAATGCATCTTGCCTCTCAAAAACTACCTATTGCTACTAAATTCATAGTTAGAAGAGATTTACAAACAGTTTAATATAATTGAGATTTTAATCGCTCATTAATAGAATAGCAATGGTAAAGAAAGTACAATATAATAAAGAGTTAGCAAGTTTAACATTCGAAGATTTACAAGCTAGAATTAAAGAAGATAGCTTAAGACTAAAGAAGTTACAGTTTGCACATGCTATATCTCCACTAGAAAATCCTGCTAGTATCAGGAATCTAAGAAAAGATATTGCAAGATTAAAAACAGCATTTCAAAAAAAAGCTTTGGCTTAATAAACCATAAATAATGGAATCAGTAGTTGAAAGGAATTTACGTAAAACAAGAGTAGGAACAGTTACTAGTAATAAGATGACAAAGACTATTACAGTTGCTGTTGAAAGAAAAGTAAAACATCCTATTTACGGAAAGTTTGTAAAAAAGACCACTAAATTTCATGCTCATGATGAAAAGAATGAGTGTACAATTGGTGATGTAGTTAAAATTATGGAGACTCGTCCTCTTAGTAAAACTAAGCGTTGGAGATTGGTTGAAGTAATTGAAAAAGCAAAATAAATTTTTATTTTTCGTATTTTACTCTTAAAGTTTTTACGATTATAATATAAGTAAGATGATACAGCAAGAAAGTAGATTAAATGTTGCAGACAACAGTGGAGCTAAGGAAGTGCTTTGTATAAAGGTACTTGGAAATAGCGGTCAGGATTATGCAAAAATCGGTGATAAAATTGTTGTTACTGTTAAGGCTGCAATACCAGCGGGAGGTATCAAAAAAGGTACTGTTTCTAAAGCGGTTATTGTAAGAACTAAAAGTAAACTACGTCGTAGAGATGGTTCATATATTCGTTTTGATGATAATGCTGTTGTATTATTAAATAATGCGGATGATCCTAGAGGTACACGTATTTTTGGGCCAGTAGCTAGAGAATTGCGTGATAAAGGATACATGAAAATTATTTCATTGGCTCCAGAGGTATTATAATAATAAGTATAACTATACTTTATAAGGTGTATTTATATATCTCATAAGTAATAAAGTAATCATAAAATGAGTACAAGATTTAAACCCAAGTTTAACATAAAAAAAGGCGATTCAGTAGTTGTTATTACTGGAGATGATAAGGATTTGAAAAAGCCTCGTCAAGTTTTAGAAGTAAACATTGAAAAGGGTAAGGTTTTAGTTGAAGGTGTTGCGTTAGCTACACATCATATTAAACCTTCTTCTCAGAATACTAAAGGTGGCATTGAAAAGCAAGAAGCTTTTATTAGTATCTCTAATGTAATGTTATGGGATGCAAAAGCTAAGGCTGCTACAAAGGTTAAGAGAGACAGGATTGATGGTAAATTAGTTAGAATTTCTAAAAAATCAGGGGAGGCAATTAAATAATGAGTACTACTAAATATTCTCCAAGGTTAGCAGATAAATATACGAATGAAGTTATTCCTGCTCTAAAGAAAAAATTTGCATATAAGAGTATTATGCAAGCTCCTAAATTACAAAAAATCTGTATAAACAGAGGTGTAAATGGAGCAGTGACAGATAAGAAATTAGTTGATATTGCTGTTGAAGAACTAGCAACAATCACAGGTCAAAAATCTGTTCCTACCTATTCTAAAAAGGATATCTCTAATTTTAAATTGCGTAAGGGAATGCCAATTGGTGCAAGAGTTACTTTACGTGGTGAAAAAATGTATGAATTTTTGGATCGTTTAGTTTCAGTTGCTTTACCTCGTGTTAGAGATTTCAAGGGTGTAAGTGATAAGGCTTTTGATGGTAGAGGTAATTATACATTAGGTGTTACTGAACAAATTATCTTCCCTGAAATCGATATTGATAAGGTAAATAAGATTACAGGTTTAGATATAACTTTTGTTACATCTGCTGCTACAAATGAAGAAGCATACGAGTTATTAAAAGAACTTGGAATGCCTTTTAAAAATATAAAGAAAGAAAATATTTAAACAAGTACAATGGCTAAAGAATCAATTAAAGCTAGACAAAGAAAACGTGAAAAATTAGTTGCAAAGTTTGCTGCTAAACGTGCAACTTTAAAAGAAGCGGGAGATTATGCTGCTTTGGATTTACTTCCAAAAAATGCTTCTCCAGTTAGATTGAAAAATCGTTGTCAATTAACTGGTCGTCCAAAAGGATATATGAGATATTTCGGTATTTCACGGGTTATATTTCGCGATATGGCTCTTAATGGTAAAATTCCTGGAATAAAGAAAGCTAGCTGGTAATTTTTAGCTTAAATAAACTCTTCATAACTGATTAATATAAAAGTATGGTAACGGATCCTATCGCAGATTTTTTGACTAGAGTACGTAATGCTCAAATGGCAGGACACAGAATCGTTGAGATTCCTGCGTCAAATTTAAAGAAGCGAATTACAGAGATTTTATACGAACAAGGATATATCTTAAAATATAAATTTGAAGATGATACCAAGCAAGGTCTAATTAAAATAGCCTTGAAGTATGATCCTACTAGCAAGCAACCTGCTATTCGTACATTGGAACGTGTAAGTCGTCCAGGTTTACGTCAATATGCAAAGCCTGCAGAAATTAAAAGAGTTATTAATGGTCTTGGTGTTGCTATAATTAGTACTTCTAAGGGTATTTTAACTGATAAAGAAGCAAAGGCTCAAAATGTTGGTGGAGAAGTTCTTTGCTACATTAGTTAATAAAACGAACTCTCAATTAATTTAGTTTTATTTCAAAACTAAAAATAAGTTAAGTATAATAAATTATTTTAGACTATGTCAAGAATAGGTAAAAAGCCGATAGTTATACCTTCAGGTGTTACGATCAATACAAAAGATAATGTGGTTGTTGTTAAGGGACCAAAAGGAGAATTAAAACAAGAAATTGATAGAGATATTACTATTGAAATCAATGGTTCTGAACTTCTTTTAACTCGTCCTACTGATCAAATTAGACATCGTGCCATGCATGGTTTATATAGATCTTTAATTAATAATCTAGTTACTGGTGTAACAACAGGTTATAAGAGAGATTTAGAATTAGTGGGTGTAGGTTTTAAAGCTTCTAATATTGCTAATGTTCTTGATTTAGCTTTAGGTTATTCTCACAATATTATTTTTGAGATTCCTAAGGAACTTAAAGTTACTACACTTACCGAAAAAGGTAAAAACCCTATTATTTCTTTAGAAGGCATCGACAAACAATTAATTGGTCAGGTAGCTGCTAAATTAAGAAGTTTACGTAAGCCTGAGCCATACAAAGGAAAAGGTGTTAAGTATGTTGGTGAGGTTCTTAGAAGAAAAGCTGGTAAGGCTGCTGGTAAATAATCTGTAATAATTTCCTTAGGGAATATTAAATATAAAAAAATGAATACTAAGTTAGTTCAAAGACAAAAGATAAGATATCGTATTCGTAAGAAAGTATCAGGAACTTCTGTTAAACCAAGATTATCGGTATTTAGAAGTAATGCTGAAATCTATGCTCAATTGATTGATGATGAAAATTCAGTTACATTAGCTGCTTCTTCTTCAAGAGAAAAAGCAATTGCAGCACAAAAAGTAACTAAGACTGATAAGTCAAAGTTGGTTGGTGCAGCTGTAGCACTTAAAGCTAAGGAATTAGGTATAACTACTTGTGTTTTTGACAGAGGTGGAAATTTATATCACGGACGTATCAAGGCTGTTGCTGATGGTGCAAGAGAGGGTGGATTGGAATTTTAATTTTATTCTTAAATAATATTTGAAAAACATGTCTAAACCATTAGATAGTAAAATAAAAGCAGGTGGTGATATTGAATTGAAAGATAAAGTCGTAGCCATCAATCGTGTTGTTAAAACAACTAAAGGTGGTCGTACTTTCAGTTTTTCTGCACTAGTTGTAGTTGGAAACGAGGCTGGAATTGTTGGTCAAGGTCTTGGTAAAGCTAAAGAAGTTCAAGAAGCAATTGTAAAGGGTATTGAAGATGCAAAGAAGAATTTGGTTAAAGTTCCAATTTCTCACGGTACAATTCCACACGAACAATTGGCGAAAGCTGGAGCTGCTAAAGTGTTAATTAAGCCTGCTGCACATGGAGCTGGAGTAATAGCAGGAGGTAGTATGCGTGCTGTTTTGGAAAGTGCTGGTATCACCGACGTTTTGGCTAAGAATCTAGGTTCTGCAAATCCTCATAATGTGGTTAAAGCAACTATTAAGGCTTTATCTCTTTTAAGAGAACCAATTGAAATTTCAAAAACTCGTGGAGTTAAATTGAGCAAAGTATTTAACGGATAATTTCTAATAGAAGTTTCGATATTTTTAAAAATAATTTTTATGGTTATTAAGATAACTCAGGTTAAAAGCGGAATTGACAGATCTGAAAGACAAAAACAAACTTTGATTGCGTTAGGACTTAAAAAGCTGAATGCAGTAAAAGAAGTTGAAGCTACTCCTCAGATTTTAGGAATGGTTAAGAAAGTTAGTCATTTAGTTAAAGTTGAAACTGTTTAAATATTCATTATAAACTATTTTTCGTTCATCGATTAATAGTTTTTTTAATAAAAGCGAGGGGTGATTCCCCGAAAGTATAAAATCTTAAAAATGAAGTTACATAATTTAAAACCTGCAGAAGGTTCTACACACAAAGAAAAGAGATTAGGTCGTGGTGAAGCAAGTGGAAAGGGCGGAACCTCAACAAAGGGTAATAAGGGTAGCCAACAAAGAGCTGGTTATCAAAGGAAGAATGCACATGAAGGTGGTCAGATGCCGATTCAACGTCGTATTCCTAAGCGTGGTTTCAAAAACCCAGATCGTGTAGAATATACAGTTTTCAACTTAGGTCAAATCGAAACATTGAATGAAAAATATGCATTCTCTGAATTTTCAGTAGATACTCTTTATTCTAATGGTTTAATATCTAAAACTGATAAAGTTAAGGTATTAGCAACCGGAGAGTTGAAATCAAAATTATCTTTCAAAGTTAATGCACTAAGTGTTAAAGCAAAGTCACTAATTGAGAGTTTAGGTGGCACAGTTGAAATAATTAAATAATTTTTCTTACTTTGCCAGCGCATCTATAACATGATGCGTTTTTTTAGTTTTAGGGCATTCAATTTTAACTCAAGAGATCAAGTGAAAAAATTCATAGACAATTTAAAAAATATCTGGGCAATAGAAGAGTTACGCAATAAAATAATTGTGACTTTAGCTTTTGTATTGACTTATCGTTTAGGGACTCAGATTACGTTACCGGGTATTAATCCTAATTTGTTAGAGGCTGCTAAAGCAGGAAGTTCTAAAAATGGCCTTTTAGGTTTGTTTGATACTTTCGCTGGTGGTGCATTTTCGCAAGCCTCAATTTTAGCGTTAGGTATTATGCCTTATATCTCTGCTTCTATCTTCATGCAATTGATGACTATTTTAATTCCTCAATTACAAAAAGTTCAAAAAGAAGGAGAAAGTGGACGTAAAAAAATAAATCAATGGACAAGATATCTGACTATTATTGTTACGATGTTTCAAGCAGGTGCTTATGTAGCTTATTTGAAAAGTCCTGGTTATGCTGAAGCTTTAATTCCTGCATATCAACCTTTCTTTGCTTTTTCAACAATAATCACATTAACCTCAGGTACATTATTTGTTATGTGGTTGGGTGAAAAAATTCAAGATAAAGGTTTAGGAAACGGTACTTCTATCATAATCATGGTAGGGATATTAGCTCGTTTACCACAATCTATTCTTCAAGAATTTACAGCGAAGAGCCAAAAAGGTGGTGGAGGTTTATTGATATTTCTTATTGAAGTTGCACTACTTGTAATAATTATTATGGGTCTTATCATCTTAGTTCAAGGTGTTCGTAAGATTTCAGTTAATTATGCTAAGCAAATTGTTGGAAACAGACAAGTTGGTGGAGCAAGACAATTTTTGCCTGTTAAGGTTAATAGTGCAGGTGTAATGCCAATTATCTTTGCACAAGCTATCATGTTCTTACCTACTCTTGTATCATTTACAAACTTAGATTCTGCAAAAGGATTTGTAAAGATATTTAGTGATCATAGCAATGTTTGGTATATGATTATTTATTCAGTAATGGTAATAGGATTTACTTTCTTGTATACTGCATTGATATTTAATCCAAAGCAAATTGCTGAAGACTTAAAGCGTAATAATGGATTTGTTCCTGGTGTTAAGCCTGGCGAACCAACTGCTGATTATATCGGTGCTATAATGGATAAGATTACTTTACCTGGAGCTATATTCCTTGCTTTTGTTGGTATTTTGCCTGGTTTTGCACAACGTTTAGGTGTTACTCAGTCTTTTAGTACTTTCTTTGGTGGTACAAGCTTATTAATTATGGTGGGTGTTGTTTTAGATACACTACAACAAATAGAAACCTATCTTTTAATGCGTCAATACGATGGTTTGATGACTAACGGTCGTATTCAAGGAAGACAACAGTCTAGCAGTATTCCTACTACATCTCTTTAATGAATCATATAAGTTTAAAAAAGCCTGTTAGTTTGCACTGACAGGTTTTTTAATTTTATACCTCACCTTATTATATACCATTAATTTTTTTCTTATGAGTCATGGTAAAAATATAATCTATTATAAAACCGACTATGAAATTGGTTTAATGAAGCAAGCTGCTGTAATGGTTAGCAAGACCCTAACTGAGGTTGCCAAAATTTTAAAGCCCGGAATTACTACCCTTGACATTGATAAACTTTGTAATACTTTTATTAGAGATAATAAGGGAATACCTTCCTTTTATAAATATAGAGGTTATCCTCACAATATTTGTGCAAGTGTTAATGACGTGGTTGTACATGGTTTTCCAAACAATGCACCTTTGCAAAGTGGTGATATTGTAAGTATTGATATTGGAATCATTTTAAATGGGTGGCATGGCGATCATGCTTATTCATTTGTAATTGGTGAGACTACTCCTGAAATTATCAAATTGGTGAATATTACTAAGGAGAGTCTTTATAAAGGAATTGAGAAAGCAATTGTCAATAATAGGATTGGAGATATTGCATTTGCTATACAAGAACACACTGAATTTAAAAATAAATATGGAGTTGTACGAGAATTAGTCGGGCATGGTTTAGGTAAAAGTTTACATGAGGATCCACAAATGCCAAACTTTGGAAAAAGAGGTTCTGGAACTAAGTTAAAGGAAAATCTTGTATTAGCTATTGAGCCGATGATTAATTTGGGAACAAAAAATGTATTTACTGATAAAGATGGTTGGACAGTTAGAACAGATGATGGTAAGCCTTCAGTTCATTTTGAACATGATGTTTGTGTAAAAAGAAATAAGGCCTTAATATTGTCGGATTATAGTATTATTGAAGCAGCAGAACAAGCTAATCCTAATTTAACACCTTCAATTGTTATTCCATTCTAGTTTTTTGAAGTAAAGTTTTTTGTTTTGCAATATTTTTTCTTATCACTAGACAACAACACATATATTTGTCAATAAGCTTTTTATGAGTACACTACAATATAATACAAGTCGCAAATATTTAGGATTAAGAGAATATGGTAGACATATTCAAAAGATGGTAGATTATTTGTTGAGTCTTGAAGATAGAGATAAAAGAAATCAGCAGGCTAAGGCGGTAATTGAATTAATGGGTTTTTTAAATCCGCATTTGAGAAATGTAGAAGATTTCCGTCATATGTTGTGGGATCATCTATTTGCCATTAGTGATTTTACTTTAGATGTAGATAGTCCATACCCAATTCCTCAAAAGGAAACTTATAAGTTGAAGGGCGAACCAATGAAATACCCTCGTAGGTATCCAAAATATGCGCATCTAGGCAAAAATCTTGAATTAGTAATTGATAAGGCTTTAAATGAGCAAGATCAAGAAAAGAAAGTTGAGTTTGCTAATTCTATTGCTTATTACATGAAGTTAACCTATAGTAATTGGCATAAGGAAATGGTTCATGATGATAGTATTCGTAATGAATTGAATTTGATGACTAATGGTCAACTAGAATTTAAGAATACACCAAATATTCGTCATAATAGATCGAATAGTTTTGAAATTGATGAATACGGTCGTAATGCAGCTAATAGAAAGTCTGCTTATGGTGGTGGTAATAGGGGTGGCAGTGGAGATTCTAGGTCTAGTAGGGGGGCAGGGCGTCCAGGAACGACTCGTGATGGAAATAGAGGAGGAAGTTCATCTTCAAAAGGATCAGGAAGGTCATCTTCAGGATTACGTGATGACAGGGTTTCTCCAAGCCGTAATTTTAAGAAAAGGTTTTAACTATATAATTCAGAACGTAATACCTATAACTTAATACTTAAAGTAATACCCTCACTGCTGTTTTAGTTGTGAGGGTATTTTCTTTTGTAATACCTACGATATTAACTATGCCGGGTTTTTTACCCTTTTCAAAGCTTCCCTTTGTATTCTCTATTCCCAATGCTTTAGCCCCATTAATAGTACTCCAATTTAAAATAGTTTCAAGGGGCATTTCTGGAAAATGTTTTTGTATGCTGACTATTTCCGAAACGATACTTAATGAATGATTGCTTGCTAGGCTATCTGTACCTAAAACAATCTCCAGATTATTATTCATAAATAAATCAATAGGGGGCACACTGTTTTCTATATATAGGTTTGCATTGATACACAAACAGAATATTGTTTTCGTTCTTGATTCTTTTACTTTCAAAGAGTTTATGTCATCTTGATTTGTAACAGTATTATGTACTAATAATATTTTTTCAGGAATGGAAATATTGGGTAATACTGTTTGCAAACTACTTTTCCCTGAATATGTGTAGAACGATTTTATATCAGAACCTATTGTTTCATACAATCGATTAAAATCCCCTCTTCCTGTCTGAAAGAATTCATTTTCTTCCTTTGTTTCCTGATTATGAATACTCGATATTCTTGTCTCTTTAATACTTTCAATTAAATGAAATAATTCCTTCGAAACAGAATAGGGTGCATGTGGAACGAGTGAAGTTTGATTAGGAAAACAATTTTTAAATTGGTGATAAACTTCTTTGGCACTATCAAAGCGAAGATTTGCAATTGCAGGAGAGAAGCCACTTACTTCAATAAAGTTATGGTAATATAGATTGTTCTTTTGTTTTTGTGAAAGTGACAATGCATTATTACTTATATCACCTACTGCCACAATCCCATTATTAATCATCTCCTTTTCAGCAATTTCCATAGCTTCCAAGATTGTTTCTTCGTTCGCATTTCTTTGACTAAGAATAGAAAGGATGAAGCTGACTAATCCTGTTTTCTCAGGTATCACTCCTTTTAAATGACTTAATTCAAGATGACAATGACAATTGATAAAGCCTGGTGAAATGATTCCATTCAGAATTTGAATATCATCACCCGCATGTTCTCTCTCAACTATATCAACCACAACACCTTCGGCATCTGTAATTAATACTTCTTGATTTTCAAGCATTGAATAGCCTGTAAATATTTTATCTGCACTAAATTTTCTGTAATTCACGTTTATTTATTGTTGCTGCAAAGGTTAGGATAAAGGTTGATTATCTGTTATTAGTCCAGAATAATTCCTTATACAATTTGGGCTAAACAAAATTTAATTAATCAGAAACTGATGGTTTATTTTGTTTTCTATATCCTACTGTTAGGTTTCATTTATGTGCATACT
>CANCPA010000123.1 GCA_947379895.1 Chitinophagaceae bacterium
TGAAGAAATTGATGCTACAAAAGTTGTAGTGACGGAGAAGGCATTTCCTAAGAAATCAATTATAGGGACAATTAGCTATATGCCTGCCATTTTTGGATGCACCGTAGCAAGTGTTGTTATCAGGGATTTGATGGAAGTGGAATAGAATGGGAAAATGTCACAGAAATTCTTAATTAGAACCTTTTGGCAACGCTATCGGTATTTAAATTTTCTAAATGAAAATAGTTGATAATTTCGCATCATTATTCAATGTCATTAAGTTAAGCGTACTAATCGAAAATAAGGGTGTCAGACTGAGCCTGTCGAAGGCGTGCAAAGAGGGAATGAACCTTGAATTATCCCGGTTTCGACAAGCTCAACCTGACAGCCGTTCCTTAACTTAATGACATTGCATCATTATTAAATAATATAATGCCTGTTATCATGAAAAAAAACTTATTCATCTTACTATTCAGTTCTATTTTCTTTCATCTTCAAGCAAGTACTATTAAGGTCGCTAATTTCTCCGCCTTACAAACTGCGATTAAAGAGGCATTGCCCGGAGATAGTATCATTCTTAAGAATGGTAATTGGGAGGACTGCAAAATTGTACTTTATTGCAATGGAACCGCAGAACACCCGATTGTTTTCATCGCCGAAACATCAGGAAAAGTACTAATAACGGGCAAAAGCTATCTAAGAGTTTCTGGCAGTCACCTGATTATTAATGGACTATACTTCATCAATGGTTCGGCAGCAGAAGGTAATGTTTGGGAATTTAGATTGAAAGATAATTTGGGGTCAGATTGTAGGATAACAAACTGTAGTATCAATGGATTTAATAACAACAAGCGTGTTTCTGAAAATTATTGGGTGGCATTTTATGGTAAGAATAACCGTGTGGATCATTGTACTTTTTACAATAAGAAGAATCTCGGTGTATTAATAGCCGTTGTTTTGGATGACGACCGTAGCAGGATGAATAGTCATAGTATTGATAGCAATTATTTTGCGCCACGTCCTCCTCTATCCTCAAATGCAGGAGAAATTATTAGGGTCGGAGTTTCTCAACATTGCACGTTTTATAGTAATACGGTGATTAGGGATAATCTTTTTGAGAAATGTGATGGAGAAGTGGAGATTATCTCTATCAAATCTTGTGGAAATATTATCAGAAACAATGTATTTAAGGAATGTCAAGGGGGATTTTCACTTCGTCATGGCAATAATAACACAGTAGAAGGGAATATATTTCTAGGTAATAATAAAGAAGGAACAGGCGGCGTTCGATTTATTAATGAGGGGAATTGGGCAGTAAATAATTTGTTTTATCATTGTAGAGGTATCAATTTTCGCTCACCTTTAGCGATAATGAATGGCATTTTTCATTCTCCTGCCTATCGCTATTTACCCGTTAGGGATGCTGTATTTGCTAATAACACATTTATTGATTGTACTCCATTTAGCCTTTGTGAGGGTAGCGATAAGGAAAGAACGATTCCTCCTGCAAACGTGTACCTTTTTAATAATGTTTTTGCCAATAAAACGGACAGTTTGTTGTATTACGTTTTTGATAAGATTGATAGTATTTATTTTTCCAATAATATCGTCAGTAATTCTATCAAGCAGACTTTGATAAATGGTTTCGAAAAAAAGGCTATCTCGACTGAATTGAAGAATTGTATGATTCCTGCAAAAGATAGCTCCTCTATTTTGCCTGATAGCATGCAATCACAAGTAGTAAGGCGATTAAAATATGGTTTCAGTAAAACTGTAGGATTTAGTAGATGGAATGAATTGGAACAGGCTATCAAGAATCCTTATTTAGGTAAGGGAAGCCGTTGGTTTGATAGGAATTCTTTCCATTCAATGAATGAAAAATGTGTAATAATAAAATGTAAGAATGTTGAGGAAATCGATGCCGCTTTAGCAACTCATAAGCAAGCGATTACGATTCAATTGACTGGTGAGGAATATAGTTTTTCGCATCCTATTGTTACGCCTACTACCTTTTGTATGATAGGCAGTGATGCTAAAAAGGTGATTCGTTTCAAAACAACTGAATCGCTTCCTGCATTGTTTGTTATTTCTTCCGGTTCTTTGGCAACTATTAATGATATTAACTTGAATGGAAATAACTGCCTTGCAGACAACTTTATTATTTCGGATACAAACGGTTTTACGAATCACTTTAACCTTAGGATGCTAAATGTTAGTATGGCAGGGTTCGGTGGAAATGCATTGTTTTCAGCTTCAAAACATTCGATTGCAGATAGTATCATCATCAGTAATTCTTCGTTTGCAAATAATACTTGTAATCTTTTTGATTTAAAAAAGGAAAATGAGAATATTGGTTATTACAATGTAGAGAGAATGACTATCACAAATAATAGTTTTTCTAATAATTCAGGTCAGCTAATAAATTTGTATAGAGGCGGAAAGGATGAGAGTACGATGGGGCCGATTCTGTCGTTCAAGAAAAATAAAATTCTCAATTGTAGAAATGAAAAGGAACTGATAAATTTATTTGGAGTTCAGCAGTCTTATCTGATAGGGAATGAATTTAATAACTGTAATGCTGGGCGAATTTTAATAACCTATAATGACAACGTAAGGGCGGCGCATATTTTATTGAATAATGCTTATAATAATAGTGGGGAAGTAAGGACGAATGAATTTTTGGTTAAGTAAAATGCGAGGATGTATTGCTTGTGGTACTGCACAGTATTGTAAATACCTTTTTGAAAAGAAGTTACGGGTAGATTCGCTAAACGCTTATTTTTGCGCAGCATGTTCTCTATTAGAAAAATATTTCTTTTTTTTAGTTTATTAGTAATTAGTCTTTGTGTGGATGCACAAACTGATACTTCAACTGCTGCCAATACAATTGAAGCAAAACCTTTGGTTAAGCCAATAAAACGGGTTAGGTTAAGGAAAGATAGTACTGCTAGCAATGAAGAGAAGAAAGAGTCATTATTTTTCACTTTGAAAACAAAAGATAGTATTCGTATAACCGATACTCCAAAATCGCTTGTTAAAGACTCTCTTCAATTGCGAGATTCGATGAATTTAGTTCAAATCAAAACAGATTCTTTACGGGTTGATTCTATCAAGAAAGCAATTGCAAAAGCTAGCATAAAAGCAAAAGACACTTCTACATATGGGATTGCATTTGGTGGTTTGTTTATCCCTATAAATTTAAGAGCTTTGGCATTGCTTGAAAAAGAAAGAAATCCTCAAGGAAAAGAAGAGTTATTTTATGTACTTACCTCACTTGTTGCTTTAATTGCATTGGCAAGGATAATTTTTCCTAGGTATTTTGTAAATATGTTTTCGTTATTATTTCAAACTTCATATAGGCAAAAACAGGCTATTGAACAACTGACAAATAATAAGATATCTTCATTTATGCTGAATATTGTTTTCATAGTGAGTCTCGCCATTTATGTCACTTTAATTTTTGATAAAAACCAATATGTTTCTTTCAACTTTTGGATACTATTTGGATATTGTGTGGCAGCACTGACTATTATTTATGTATTCAAGTTTGTTTTTCTACATTTTATGGGTTGGATATTCAATACAGAGGATGCGATGGAGTCATATTCCTTTGTCGTGTTTTTGAGCAATAAAATAGTGGCTATTATGTTGTTGCCCTTTATTTACGTTCTTGCGTTTACAGGAGGTGAGATTGCAAGGGTTTCGTTAGTAATAACTTACTTTTTATTAGGAATAGCACTGTTTTACAGGTTTTTTATTGTTATGAGTTCATTAAGAACAACATTGAAGGTGAATCCCCTTCACTTTTTCCTATACCTTTGCGGCGTTGAGATATTGCCATTATTATTAATTTACAAAGCAGTCGTCAATTTTATTCAAACAAGCATTTAGTTTTTGCAACATTTTTTTATAAGAAACATGGTTACTCAAGTGGAAAGCAAACCCGTTACAGATACAGAAGCATTACAACTTAAAAAGATTCTCATTTCGCAAGCACGACCAGATAGCGACAAGTCGCCCTATTTCGAGTTAGGCAGGAAACATAATGTTGAATTAGTATTTCATCCATTCATAAAAATTGAAGGGATTCCCTCTAAAGAATTTAGAAAACAAAAGATAGATATCTCAACGTTTTCAGCTGTAATATTTACTAGTAGGAATGCAATTGATCATTTTTTTCGTATGTGTGAGGAAACGAAAAAGGTGATAGACCAAGAGACGAAGTATTTCTGTATGACTGAGTCTGTAGCCCTCTATTTACAAAAGTTTATTCTTTATAGGAAGCGTAAAGTCTTTTTTGGAGCAAGTGCTTCCAATAAAAGTCTTTTTGATGTGATAAATAAGCATAAAGAGAAAGAACAGTTTCTTTATGTATGCAGTGAAAACCAACAAGATAATGATATTGTAAGTTGGTTGAAGAACAAAAAATGCGAGTTTAGTCTAGCCTTTATGTACAGAAGTGTAAGTAATGATATTAGGGCACTTCTTACAGAAAATGCATTTGATGTGATTTGTTTATTTACTCCTAGTGGAATGAAAAGCCTACTCGATAGCTTTCCTGACTTTAAGCAAAATGGAACTGTTATTGGTGCATTTGGAGATAATACAAATAAAGCGGCAGAAGAAGCAGGTATTAATATTTCTATCAAAGCCCCTGCACCACTTGCTCCTAGTATGGTATCGGCATTAGACAAATACTTATCTGAAGAAGCTAAGAAGTAGTAGTTATTAGTTATGGCAATCTTGGGTATTGCAATATCACTTAAATTGATAAGGCTTTACTTTAACTTTAGCCTACCAATTTTTTATTTTATAAAGCATATTTCTCCTTGATTTCCTTACAAATTCTATCAAGAGTTTTATCGAGTGGATTATATAAAAAGTTGGGTAGTGTTGTTAAAAGTTTTTGATTGTTATAATTGACCTTTTTTTGAGCAGTAAAAGCAGTTTCTTTTGTCAATAAAGGTTTCTTTCCTGTGATAAATCCTTTTACGGCTTCGACTCTCCAAATAATTTCTGCTAGTGCCTTAGATACTTTCTTATGTGGGGGCTTTTTCCCGAAATTCAATGCTATCTTAGTAAAAATGTCTTTATAAGAAATATTTACTCCATTCAAGATGAAGCGTTGCCCACTAATTTTGCTTTCCATCAGCATAACCATTGCTTTTACCACATCCACAACATCTACAAAGCCAGTAGTGCCGTTAGTATACCAAGGAAATTCATTGTATGCAGTTTTAAAAATACCTGTTGATCCTTTGTCCCAATCTCCTGCACCTAAAATTATCGTAGGATTGACAATTACTGTATTAAGCCCCTCGCCAATGCCTCTCCATACTTCCATTTCAGCTAAGAATTTAGTTTTTCCGTAAGCGCTGATCTCTTCATTTTCGGTCCACTTCATTGTTTCAGTCACTGTCTCTGCTTCAATAAATCTTCCTAGTGCAGCAACGGAACTTACGTATACTAATTTCTCTATTCCTGCATCAATACAGGCATTTACAACATTAGCTGTTCCATCAATATTTGTTTGAAAAAGTTGTTGCTTTTCTTTTGGATGAAATGATACAATTGCAGCACAATGATAAACGTGAGTGATACCTTCAATAGCTGAATCCAAGTCAATAACATCTAAGATGTCACCTTTAAACCATTCAAGATTATTGTGTATTAAACTAGGAGGCTGATTATGATATAAAGCCCTAACACTTTTTCCTTGATTTAATAAATAAGAAATTAAGTGCGAGCCTACCAATCCACTGCCACCCGTAACTAAAATCATGAATCTGTTTTTGATGAATTTGACCGTGAAGGTAAATAGAAATGAATAAAGAAGTTGTATGAAGTGTTATACGTTATAAGTATTAAGTTTTGTATTGAATGTATTAAGTAATACACTATCAGAATAAAACTTCCAGCTTTTACGAATAATTTAAAGAACTAAAAAGCATCTGCAATAATAAATTTGACTTCTTTACTAACAAATATTAGTAGTGTAAATCGACTTTTCCTTAAAATGTCTTTACTCTTTTATTCGATTGTAAACGACTTCTTGAGTTTGTA
The DNA here is from genome assembly GCA_947379895.1 of Chitinophagaceae bacterium. GTDB lineage: Bacteria > Bacteroidota > Bacteroidia > Chitinophagales > Chitinophagaceae > Parasediminibacterium. The sequence continues at coordinate 6,043 of CANCPA010000123.1, forward strand.
AACCATTAAATTAACAGTTTTCTTAAGGGGAATCGTCTAATTCAAGATTTCATATTAACATTTCTTCATTCTTTCTAAATTAAAAAAAAGGGAACAAACTATTATAACAAAAATCACTTAAATAGACAATAAATAAACAGTCTACTTAAGTGATTTCTATGCTATATTATTATATTAAAGTATTTCCCAAACTTCTCTTCCTTTCAAAAGTTTATCAAGGTTACCTTTTCCTTTTATTGCTATAGCTTCTTCAATTTGCATCGACATTGAGTCTTCATAGCAAGCTCTTTCGGTTTGGTAGAAGACACCAAAAGGACGAGGGAAATGCCCTTCAATTCTATGGTCATCGAACATTCTAACCAATATTTGAGCTTTGTAAAAGTCTCTTTCATCATGAATCCAAAGACCACTTGTATCTGCACCTGCTTCCAAATCCACAACAACAGGCTTTAGACCATCTAACTTAATGCCCTTGTTCTTAGTAGCACCAAATACTAATGGTTGACCATGTTCAAGGAAAATAACTTCTTGTGGTTTAGTAGATTTTTCGGTAAATATTTCAAATGCGCCATCATTAAAGATGATACAATTTTGATAAATTTCTAAAAATGATGACCCTTTATGTAGATGACTACGAGTTAACATAGATTGCATGTGTTTAGGATCACGATCCATGCTTCTAGCTATAAAAGTAGCATCTGCTCCTAAGGCCAATGCTAATGGATTAAATGGATGATCGATACTTCCAAAAGGTGAACTCTTTGTTACTTTCTTTTGCTCTGAAGTAGGGGAATACTGTCCCTTAGTCAATCCATATATCTCATTGTTGAACAACAAAATGTTTACATCAAAATTTCTTCTTAATAAATGAATTGTATGATTACCTCCGATACTTAACCCATCACCATCACCTGTAACTATCCAAACGCTCAATTCGGGACGAGCTGCTTTCAATCCACTCGCAATAGCTGTAGCGCGACCGTGAATTGAGTGCATTCCATAGGTGTTGGTATAGTAAGGGAAACGGCTACTGCATCCAATACCACTTACCACTACAATGTTTTCTTTAGGTACCCCAATTGTGGGCATTACCTTTTGTACTTGAGCTAATATGGAGTAATCTCCACATCCAGGACACCAACGAACTTCTTGATCTGTTACAAAATCTTTGGCAGTTAATAATGGTGTTGCAATCGTTTCATTTATTGTATCAGTCATAATAAAATAGCTATTATATGAAATTAAGAACCAAATGTGTGGTGCGAATATAATAATTGATACACTATCAACAATTTTTTTTTCAAATCCTTCCATTTGAAATAGATTAGAACACCAATTGCTAGGTTAATGTAAAAATTGAAAAGGCTGCAAGAGCAAACTCTGCAGCCTTTTGAGTGGTAAAATGTATTGATTAATTAGTATAATAGTTGCCAATTCGTTTAAGAGGAATATTAGAAATTGGCGCTAATACCAATGGTACTTTCTCGACATCTGTATCACTCCAATCAAGGCCAAATGCCTTTTTATCGGATTGAGCTAATCTTGAGATACCAAAATAAGTATTCAAGATGAATCCTTCTTTTAATGAGAACTCATTTTCGACAGACAAGAAGCTTTTACTGATTACATATCGAATATCACCTGAAATATTCAGTTTATTTAAGGCAACCTCATTTTCATTTGCTCCTACATTCAATTCATGATGTTCCACCATGTCTTCCATTACTTTCTTGAACAATAAGTGGACCCGTGGTTGAATACGGAAACCAAGCATAAACTCAATTCTAATAATTTTATCATGTTCAATTTCCTCCACATTATATTCCATGGTATAAGGATCGTCCGTCCTGTCAATATGTATAAACCAATATACATCTGCCCTCTTTGGTCTTTTTGTAAGTATAGATTCGAGTACTCTTTTCTCAATTGCTTTCTTATTATTTGCCTTAGTCAAATAAACAAGGTGCGTAGCATATTTAGGTTCATCATGATTTTCACTCAATGTCTTAAGTGCAGGTATAAATGAATTCAGTCCTTCGAATTGAATAAACCTACTTGTAATCTTTTTAGCCCTAAACCATATATACATGATGAATATTAGGCTAAATTCAAAAATTAGAAACGGCCATCTATTCTTGATTTTTGTTACATTAGCTATGAAGAATGAAAACTCAACCGATATAAAAATCAATAGTATCAAAAATATAATTACTTGAACCCATTTCTTTACAAATTTCATGTAATAAAACATCAATAAAGTTGTCATTAACATGGCAACAGTGATAGAGAAACCATAGGCTGCCTGCATTTTTTCTGAGTCCTGAAAATATAACATCATTCCTACACAACCTACCCATAATAACCAATTGATACTGGGAATATAAATTTGCCCTCTGATATTAGTCGGGAATTTGATGGTTATTTTGGGCCAGAATCCCATACTTACAGCTTCACTGATTAATGTAAATGAACCAGAAATCAGCGCCTGACTAGCAATAATGGTAGCAAGTGTTGAAATAATAATACCGGGTAGCAAAAACCAATGTGGCATTAATTCAAAAAAGGGATTCAACGGTGTGCTACCATGAAATATTAAATACTTATTATGAAAAGCATCTTGTACTAATTCATGGTTGTCACTTCTCAAAAGCCATGCTGCTTGACCAAAATAATTAGCTAGTAAAGAAACCTTTACAAAAATCCAGCTTACTTGAATGTTTCTTTTTCCGCAATGTCCTAAGTCAGAGTACAAAGCCTCAGCACCTGTTGTACACAAAAAAACAGAGCCTAATATAAGGAATCCTCCAACTTTATGATCCGCAAGAAGTTCGATAGCGTAATATGGATTTATGGCTGCCATGATGTGCGGAAAATGTACAATATTTAGTATCCCGAGTGTCATAATCATGCTAAACCATATAAACATGATTGGTCCAAATGAACTTCCTACGACTTTAGTCCCAAACTGTTGAAAAAAGAAGAGTAGGGAAATGATAATGATTACAATACTAATGGTTAAGGTATTGCCAGGGACTATTATTTTTTCAAGTCCGTGAACACCATTTAGTCCTTCGATTGCTGACGAAACTGAAATTGGTGGTGTGATGATACCATCTGCAAGTAAAGTTCCTGCACCAACAATTGCCGGAAAATACAGCCAATGACGATAGCGCCATACTAATGCATACAACGAAAATATTCCACCCTCTCCCTTATTGTCTGCTTGTAAAGTAAGCAATATATACTTGAATGTTGTTTGTAGTGTCAAAGTCCAGAAAACACAAGAAACTCCTCCATAAACAAGCTCTTCAGTAATTGGCCTGTCCCCAATTATGGCACTAAAAACATACAAAGGCGATGTGCCAATATCGCCAAAAATAATTCCTAACGTAACTAGTAAACCTGCGGCAGTGACCTTCTTTAAATTTGGGTTCATACTTTTCTACTTATTAATGATAACCTGTTTTAATAAACGAGTTTAATCATACGGCTAAAGAAAAGTTTCCAAAAGAGTGCCATTACTAGTAGGGATTGCTTAAAAGTGTTAGATTTTATAAAATTCAATGAAGATAAGTTCAAATAAATATTTTTACAATTTGTTCACATTGTTAGATACCCTTCCAAAATGAAATGGTCATTTTCATTTTGAAAAAACAGAACTTCAGGAAGGATACATTCAAAATGATTTTCAATTGAATTGATTTTTTAAGAAGAAGATAAGAAAGACAAAAGAATAGAGAAATTAGACTATTATTAAATTACTTTATTGACCCAAGAATAAAGCAACTGAGCAACTCTAAATTATTTTAAATAATTTAAGCATAATAAAATTTGCAAAAAGGAAAGAAATAAATTGTAGGAATTGGTGTAAGAATGTAATAGTGTTTTGAATTTAGGCAATTCCTAATTTTTCTACAGCAGCAATAGCAGCGGCCTGACTTGCATCTTTTTTATTGTAACCCTTACCTACAGAAAGAATTTCGCCATCTAATACTGTATTAATAATAAACACCCTTCTAGTACCTTCTAGGCGCTCTTCATTCAAATCGAATGTTAGTACTTTATTGTTTTTACTAGCCCATCCAATCAGTTTATTCTTTAGGTTTATATCTATCAGTTCTAAATCATCTACAAACATGTGGGGAAAGATAATTTGTTTCAAAACCCAAGACTGAGTCTTCTTGTAACCCTTATCTATATAGATTGCACCTACGATTGCTTCAAGTGTATTTCCAAAGATGTGACTGTTTTTGAGGGCATTGTCTAATTTGTTAAAAAGGGCAATCTTTTTGATGCCCATCTTAACTGCTATATCATTTAATTGTTGCCGGTTAACCATTTTACTACGCATTTCGGTTAAAAAACCTTCCCCTTTATAAGGGTAACGTTTAAAAAGATAGTCGGCAACGATAGCACTTAAGATGGCATCACCAAGATATTCTAATCGTTCGTTATTTTCTTCAGCAGATTCTTGAACACTTCTATGGCTAAGAGCAGCTTTATAAACAACAATGTTAGTAGGTTTAATTCCTAAAACATTGGTTATACTTTTCTTTAATGACTTTGAAGCAGAATCTTTTCTATTGAAAATACGATCTATTACTTGCACAAGCGTTTGTTAAGCTTTGTATTTTTTTACTATTACACAAGCATTATGTCCACCGAAACCGAAAGTATTACTCAAGGCAGCGTTCACTATACGTTTTTGTGCCTTATTAAAAGTAAAGTTCAATTGAGGATCTAATGCGGGATCGTCTGTAAAGTGATTAATAGTAGGTGGAACAATATCGTGAATTACACTCTTAATACAAGCGATCGTTTCAATAACTCCCGCAGCACCTAAACAGTGTCCTGTCATAGATTTTGTACTACTAATATTTAGTTTGTAAGCATGTTCGCCAAAAACTTGTGTTATTGCTTTTGTTTCGGCCACATCACCAATTGGAGTCGAAGTTCCATGAGTATTAATGTAATCAATATCTTCAGGCTTCATTCCGGCATCGGCAAGTGCTGCAATCATTACATTTTTAGCACCTAATCCCTCAGGATGTGGGGCTGTTAAGTGATAAGCATCAGCAGTAGCACCGCCACCTGCAATTTCGCAATATATTTTAGCACCACGCTTAATAGCATGTTCGTATTCTTCAATTACTAAAACACCCGCAGCTTCTCCCATTACAAAACCATCTCTATCCTTGTCATAAGGACGGCTAGCAGTTTTAGGGTCATCATTACGTTCACTCATTGCCTTCATTGCGTTAAACCCACCTATGCCCGCTTCGCCAATAACAGCTTCAGAGCCTCCGGTCAATACAACATCTGCTTTTCCTAATCTGATTGTATCATAAGCAGAGATAATACCATTTGTACTACTTGCACAAGCGCTTACTACTGCATAATTAGGACCACGGAAACCATGACGCATAGAAATTTGTCCAGCAGCTATATCCAAAATCATTTTTGGAATGAAGAATGGATTGAAACGAGGTGTACCATCGCCACTAGCAAAATTTTGGACTTCTTCCTGAAAAGTAATCAGTCCGCCAATACCACTTGCGAAAATGACACCTACTCTATCTACGTCAACATTATCTTTATTGATACCTGCATCTGCAACAGCCTGATCGCTTGCCACGACTGCTATTTGAGCAAATCTGTCAAGTTTACGAGCTTCTTTGCTATTCATGTACTGAGTGGGATCAAAACCCTTTATTTCACAGGCAAAGCGTGTCTTAAATTTTGATGCATCAAAATTTGTAATCATGTCTGCACCCGACACCCCATTTACTAAATTAGTCCAAAAGTCATCAACGTTATTTCCCAATGGAGTCAATGCCCCAATGCCCGTTACTACTACTCGTTTTAATTCCATACAGCTTAAAAACCCTTTTAAGTGAAAATCCGCCATTAATGATGGCAAAAGCCCCAAAACTGGCGGATTATAATATTGCTTTGATGATACTCTTACTTAGCGTTTTCTTCTAAGTAAGCTACTGCTTGACCCACTGTTGTGATAGTTTCAGCTTGCTCATCTGGAATTGAAATATTAAATTCTTTTTCAAATTCCATAATTAATTCAACGGTATCTAAAGAATCAGCACCAAGATCATTAGTGAAGGAAGCTTCGTTAGTTACTTCTGCTTCGTCTACACCTAATTTGTCTACGATGATTTTCTTTACTCTAGTTGCGATGTCTGACATTGTAGTATTTTTTTTTAGTTACGGATGCAAAAATATAGTTTTTGGGAAAACAGCAATACTTTATATAAATTTTGTTTACGAATAAGTCAATTTTCTTTCAATCTTTGCCAAATAAAGCTCATTTTGGTGCTTTTCATGAACTTATTTCACAAAAATTTATTTATTTTTTATAAAATGGAACTTAAAATAATTAATTACGGGGGTATTGAATATCAAAAAATGACAGAATTGAGGACAAAAATCCTTCGAAAACCCCTCGGATTGACTTTTACTGAAGAATATTTACAAAGCGACAGAGACGATATACTAATGGCATGTGTTGAAGGCGAAGAAATGATTGGTTGTTGTATTTTGACAATTATTGACACCTCAACTATTCAGTTAAAGCAAATTGCTGTATTAGATGCTTTTCAAAAGCAAGGAATCGGAACTCGTTTAGTAGAACTTGCAGAAATGATTGCTAAAGAAAAATCTATCAATACTATTACACTCCATGCTAGAAAAGTAGTCACCGACTTTTATTTAAAACTAGGCTATATAATTGAAGGGGAAGAGTTTGTGGAAGTAAATATTCCTCATTTACAGATGACAAAAGTGCTTGATTGATACTAGTGCAAGAAGCCTAATTTTGTTAATCTTGTTTTAAATAGTCGAAATGTTTAATACTATTTCTCGGAACTCTAGGAACTTCCTCGCTACTCAACTTGTGTCGATTTTGGTATCGCTATATTATAAAATACACAAAAAAGCTATTTTTCAAAAATACTGATTTTTAATTCCACTCTTAATACATATTACACTCTTATAGAAGCAAATACCTGATTTGATGTGTTCTTTTAGCTGGCAATGCAATCTTCAGTTTGGGCAACTCCTCCTAAATCCTAAGTATACTCTTTGAAATTTCGGAGAAGCTAAAATGCTTTTTATCAAATTAGAGCACTTTCTTTCACCCCACCTCCAAGTTTCCCAAATGTATTTTTCACATTTTCAGTAACCTAAACCATTATTTGTGCTACCAAACAGGTATGCTTCTACTTCCTTTCCATACTATCCTTATTTTCTTCATTTTGTCCAATTCCCCCATCAAGTTGCTCTATCTCTTTGGCTAATATTTCAATTTCCTCAAAATCCTATGAAATAGTCGTATTGTCTTCACTAAATATTGTACTTGTATTTGTCACATTATCCTTGATGTAAGCTGGAACTCCACTGTAATGTGATAAATCCAAACTTAATGAATAATCAGTGTTTGCAACAAAATTATAGATTTGGATTGGTAATGTTTCATTTGCAGAAGGATAAGTAGATGTGATTTTGCTATCAAATAGTGATACAGCAACATCCACATTTGTACCATTCTTATTCAAACCAGAATAATTCTGTTGATTGTTGTTGTTCCAAAAATGGTTGTTCTTCCATGTGTAGGAACTTTTGAAGCGTCAGTAAAAACTATTGAAGGTGTAGCATTTGTGTTTGCAACAAAGAATGCTTGACTATGTAAATAACCATTTAGCTTTAAACCGATGGAGTAAAAGTTGGATTATTGTACAAAAAACTTCCGCTAATCCCCTTACTAGCACTTACAACTGAACTTCAAAAAACAGGACTAGTGTATGGATTAGCTACAAAACTATAACTTCCACTCCACTAGTAAGTGCATTTAAACTAGTGTATGTAACAGTACCAGTTACCAAATTACCCTCCGCACTAATAGTTGCGGTCGTGTTGTAATTGAATTGTGTTTGTAATTAAATGCCGCCACCTGTTCATCTAATTTTGCAAGAGTCACGGCACAATTGTTTTGTGTAGCCTTGCTGATTGCATCTGCCTATGAAAGTAGAGAAGTGTTAGTTTGTGCAAAGGAATTTGTCGCTAATAATCCAATGCTTAAGGTAATTCCGAGTGAACCCATTAAATGTTTAGTAAATCCCATATCCTTATTTGTTAGGACACAAAACTAACAGCAGGGTATTCAAACAACTGTGACAATAGTTACTTTTAAAATTAGGATGTTTTTAAATTAAAAAATGCAGCCAACCACTTAGGTTGAAACTGCACTTTTATAAACTGAACAAAAAATCTATTTTTAATCTACTATATAACTTATTTTCAAAAAGACGTTTCTAATGCTACGAAGTAGGATTCCTATGTGAACTTCTTTTTCAATTAAGCACAAGAAAAAAAGGATAATCTTTTCTATGTGGCTATGTGCCTATGGTGCGCCACGAGGCGTGTGTTTTATAAATTAAATACCTAAAAAGATGAAAGTTCTTTTCAATGCAATTTGCCGTTCGGGTTGAAGTATCCTTTACAAACTGTAAGGAAACGAGCTTTTTGAAGCTAAGGGATTACGATACTTGTAAGCTGCAACAGTCAAGCCTCGTTAAACGAATGGTATCGGTCAAGCTTTCATAGATGCTGAAACCTGTCATTGAGGGTGGAATAAACGGCAGATTTGTTAATCCTCAAGATACCCGGGGTAATATG
>CANCPA010000124.1 GCA_947379895.1 Chitinophagaceae bacterium
ACCGCCGTATCTATATCCAATGGAATTTCATTATCGCATAGGGAAAACTGAATAGATTGGTGCGTATATTCGAATAATGCAGAAACTCGACTAACCAATGTCCTTATGAATAAATGAAAATAAACAATGCCGATATTGTCATTACTATATAAGTTTTCATGTATCAGTGCAATAGAATAGACCCTACTTTGACCTTCTTTAAAAACTATTTGTATATTCTTATCCTGAATAGTTGCCCCTTGTAATTCTAAAAGACCCGCTATCACCTGCAAGTTATTTTTTACCCGATGATGTATTTCAGTAAGCAATAGTTGATTTTCCTTTAATGATTTTTGCAATTCTTGTGTTCTTTCTGATACTTTATTTTCAAGTACCCGCTTTTCTCTCTGTGCCTGTTTCATTTTGATATAATAAAAAGAAACAATCAAAAGAATCGAAGCAAGAATGCTACTCACAATAAACCAATCATGCAGATAAAAAGGTTTCAATACGGTAATTGGCAAAATAATTTCATTCTTATTCCATTGCCCATTTGCTAGTTGAGCTTTAATCTTTACATGATAGTCTCCTGCGGGTAATCCACTGATTCTAAGTGACCCATCTTCAAGATAAATCCATTCCTTTTCAAACCCCTCAATCTTGTAGGCATAATGATGTATTCTTTGTTCATAATCTAATAAGGTAAAGTCTATGGATAAAAATTTATCCCCTACTTCAAGTATCAATGTATGACTAGAGTCGTACTCTTTCAAACAATCTATTAAATGATTACTTACTGCAGAAAACTTTGAAACATTAATTAACCTAAAAGGTATATCTACCGAATCAATTTCCCTATTCAATTCCTTTGGCGAAAAAGCATTAACACCATTCATACTACCAAAATAAAGCTCCCCGCTTTTTGCCTTGAATGAGGAAATTCGATTGAACTCATTAGCTGTCAGCCCATCTTTCATGGTATAAACGATACTAGAATTTTGATTTGGGTCAAACCGCAACAATCCATTGTAAGTACCTATCCATAAATTATCCTGTTCATCTTGTTCAATCCGGTATAAAATCAAAGATGGTATCCCATCAATCATCGTAAAATGCTTAATCGTACTTTTTGCATCGATAGCCTCATTCCACTTCCATTTGAATAATCCCTCTCCCCCACTTGCGATCCAACAGATCCCGAGTTTATCTTCTACCAAATCGTAGATAGTCTCTATTGGCAATTGATGTCTTTTATCAGTTGCATTTTTCCCATAATAATCTACTATGCGAAGTTGATCATCTATACAATAAACGCCATTCTCTGCCACAGCTATCAATCCTTTCGTTGCTGAAGAAAATATTTTATATACATTTTTCACCTTAGGTATTTGGTTAGATATATAGGATAATTCTACTGATTTACCAGAATTCAAATCATAACTTCTTATGCTAGTAGTCAATCCAGCCAAAAGGAAATGCTCAGAAAATCGATATAACGACCAGGTCTCTCCATACAAAACACTATCAATCTTCAAGACGTTTCCACTATTCGGCGCATATTTCACTAAATGATAAGCACCAATATAGAAGCCCTCCTTTTGATGGAGCAAAGCATAACACATCAGCCTTATATCCGTTTTCAATTCCACCTTTTTTTGATTCTGTACCACCAAGCCAGTGTATACATTAGCATAAACCGTAGTTTCGCCTTTTTCTCCTTCCTCTACATACAGCCCCCTTGTCTGATTCGTTTTAACTAAAAATTTGTCCGAGTGTTGGAAGTAAGGTATAAAGTGATTCTTCTTTAACGTTACCTCTAGCACTCCTACAGAAGTACAGATCCATAAGTGACCTAATTTATCTACATAGTTTTTCGAGATACTCAACTCAAAAAAATCTTTCAATTCATTAACTGTATATAACTGTAAGACTCGCCCATCTTTACGAAGAAATATTCCTTCTTTTTCTTTATACAATAAAGAATAGGCGCCATTAACGCACATCCTCTCCGAATAATCTAATTGATTAATATCCTCCTTTGCACTATGAATAGTCCACTTTTGAGACAAAGAGGGCTCTTTAGCTGTAATTACCCCAAAAAAATATTTATAGAATAGATCCAGATGCCACTGAATGAATCCATTTTTGTTTAAGGCAGAAGTATTATGAAATAGGACCGCAGTGTCTTTTGACACAAAAAAAACTTTATGATTTGGAAATGCAATTGCAGCATAGTTCTTTCTAAACACACTCTTATTTCCATAACTTGAATAAATATTAGGCATTAAATCATTAAACTCTTGAGGTTCCTTAAATTCATATTGCTTTACAAACCCTTTTTTTGAATTGTATTTCCACCAAGTTACTGAACCATAAGTCAGTATATTCAAATCATTCGTTTCATCATTTGTTATCCAATAAACTTTGTTTTTTTCAAAAGGGGTATGCGGATATAGTTTCGCAAATGATTTAAGTTCATACGTTTTCAAATCAAGAACTTGAATTCTATGATTAATTTCTGTCTTTATTAATGGTTCAGGACAGTTATAAAATATAATTAAATTATTTTGGTCATCGATTGCTAACTGATAGATTGAATTACTACTCAACCCAATATTTGCAGTATTGTACAATTTAAAGCTTTTACCGTCATAACGGTTCAAACCATTGCTAGTGCCAAACCACATAAATCCATCCTTATCCTGTACCGCACAATTCACGTCCCTTGCAGCCATCCCATCCTCTACAGATAGTAATCGTTTTGTAATAATAATGTTTGCGTTTTCTTGGGCAATAGCAATTACAGAGGCAAGTGAAAAAATGATTATCAATAAAATTTTACTATGTCTAATCATCTTTTATATCTGTACACTTCTTTAACAGTTAAATATAAAACTAGGCATCTTCTGATATCAAATTACTCAAAGAAAAATAACTGCAACTAATTGACGATTATACCATCATTCAGCATTAGTTTTCCAAGTCCTGTTTCGGCCATTTAGCTTGCTCCATTTTTGTGTATTTCCTCCCTAAAAACAGCCCAAATTTGTCAAATAATGTAGCCAAGTTCAAATCTAAAATCCTCCATTTTGTTAATCACTTAAACTAAAAAACAACATAAATGCGTATCTTTTTGCACTTTACGCGCTATTTTTTTCAATCTTACAGTTTGTTGTTAGCATCTTACGCGCTATTGCTGATATTAGCAGAGCGTAGATGAGCATTCTACACGCTTTTGCTGAGCCTTAGCAGCACGTAGAATGCTTGTCTACATGCTGTGACGACTCCTCTACATGCTGTTCCTGACGCTAACTGTGCGTAGACAAGCATTCTACGGCGTATTCCATACCAAAACAGTATGTAGTCCTTGCAGAATAGCACGTATAAGAGTCGCTAAAGCACGTAAGATGTCAGGAATAGTGCGTATGATTGGAAGAAATTGCTTAGGTAAATGAACCTAAAACTTATAGAAATAAAGACCTGTCAATTTAAAGGAAAGAGTCTGCTGTTTGTACCGAAAAAGTACTTTAAATCAATTCATAAACATAAATCTAATGTCGTCTCCTTGTGACATTTAGACACTATGATTTAGTTACTTTTTAAAAGGTTACAAAGTCAATACAATACGAATTCCTACTAAAGAGTAACGAACATCTAAGTAGCTAGTAAATTGAGTTCGACCTGCTTAAAATATAAATCAATTATTTCTAACTTTAGTCTGACCACATACACCAACCTCTTCAAAAAAAATTCCACTAATTAAAAGATTGATATCAATTAATTAGTGGAATCCCCTATTCAACCTTACACCTTTCACCTTACACCTTTCACCTTACCCCCTAAACCTACACCTTACACCTTACACCTCAAACCTTACACCTAATACTTATTACCTACTACTTATTACTTACTACTCACTACTTACTACCTCCTCCAGTCTTTTTCTTCATGTCTTCTAATTTCTTCTGACTCTCCATTACTTGTGCATAGCGCTCTTGCCACTTGCTTTTTGTCTTAGGCTTAGTACGCGTTTCTTTCATCTTTGCCAATATTTTGTCGTGGTCAATAATGTAGGTTTGAATGACAAATTGCAAAAGCAAAGTGACCGTATTTGAAACCGTATAATACCATGTCAATGCAGATGGCAAACGGTTAAAGAAGAACAACATCATGAACGGAAAGAAATACGGCATGTACTTCATCGCAGGATTATCCTGTGTAGGCGTATTGCCCATATTATACATCGAAATTGCAAAGCTTGTTAATACTGCCGTAATGGTGAACAAACTAATATGATCGCCAAAACCCATTGGAATAGAGAATGGTAATGTAGCAATCACATCGTAAGATGATAAATCATGACTCCAAAGAAATGATTGACCACGAAGTGCGATATTCGAATTAAAGAAACTATACAATGCAAAGAAAATCGGGATCTGCAACAAGGCAGGAATACAACCACCTAAAGGATTCACACCCGCTTCTCTAAACAACTTCATTTGTTCCATTGCAAACCCTTGCTGATCTTCCCCAAACTTCTTTTTAAGGGCATCTAATTCAGGCTTCAACACCTTTGTCTTTGCTCCGCTTAAATAACTACCATACATTAATGGTGCTGTAAATACACGGATAAAAAGGGTTAATAATAGAATGGCCCATCCAAAATTGGAAATTAACTTCACGAAGAAATCAAATACAGGCATAATTACATACTTGTTCACAGGGCGAACAAATGAATAAACGTCTCTACCTAGATTGATGATGTTATCCATGTTATTATCCAATTTTTTTAGGATATGGTATTCGTTTGGTCCATAATACAATTGCATTGGAATGAGGGCTGTTGTGGCAACAGGCACTTTCATTTGTAACGCTGCATCAACGGTAGCTAATGTATTGCTTGAATCCTTTTCGCCAATCCTAACCCAAGTCACTTTACCACCAACAAAGCTGTTTTTAGCTATCAAAGTCGTATTAAAGAATTGCTGAACTGCACCTACCCATTGAACAGACTTTTCGAATGCATGTTCATTATGAGAAGAGATATAATCGAATTGATTGTCTTCACTAAAACAGATATTACTCATCTGCCTTTCATAAATAGTGGACTTTTCTTTTTGTACTGTGGTCCAATTCCATAAGAAATTAATATTACCGTTACTAATCAACTTGTCAGCACCTTTCATATTAATATTCCAGTCTATCACATATTCATTTGGCTTTACAATGTATTGATGAGTTAAACTCTCCCCATTAGCAGCAGCAATTGTAAAACTGATAGTCTGACTATTATCTGCATTCTTTTCTACTTTTGGTGTAGGGAAATAAAGATTGCTGACTAAATTAGAACTATTATTACCAGTATTGATTGCATAGCTAATTTTATCGGTTGGATTTCCGCCCAAAACAATGGGCTTTTTGTCCACATTAGAGGTGTAGTTTTTTAATTCTACTTGCTTTACACTCCCACCCTTATTTGAAAAAGTTACTTTTATTACTTCATTTTCAACTGTAATCAATTGTTCCTTTCCGTATGCTGCTGAAGCAAAGTCACCTGCCTCATTCAACTTATCGAGTGTATCTTTTTGTAAGAATTGTTTGTTTAATGCACTCGTATCCTTTAGTTTTTGTGTAGCAGCCTTAATTCTATTCAAAGAATCTACCTGATGTTGCTTTTGTAATTCTAGTGCTTGTTGTTGTTGATTGCTGAAATAGAAATAGGCAAAAAATAAAATTGCCAATAATACCATTCCAACGACTGTGTTCTTATCCGTCTGCATAATTTTTTTTGAATGAGCCGCAAATGTAGGGTTTAGTCATTAGTGATAGACAGGCTAGTGGCCTTTCAACTAATAAAAGTTAGTAAATTCTGCTTAACACAAGCAAATCCTCCTATGAAAAGGAGGAAAATTAACTTTTCATAATTATTAAGAACCTATTCATTTTGTACAATTTAGTGGTACCTGAATTCACAAACCTCCTTAAAAATCGTTTTCATAACCTTTGATTGATTGTTATTATCATGATTCAATTGTATTTTTTTGTTTCCTATTAATAATAGGCTCACATTTGCCAAACTTCAGATTTGAGGCTTCTCTTCTAAATAAAGAATTTCATGAAAAGTATCGTTTTCAACGCATCAGAAAGGGGATTAAAAGACATTGGATGGTTACAAAGTCATTTTACCTTTAGCTTCTCCTCTTACACAAACCCTTTGCGAAATGGTTTTGGACTACTTAAAGTATTTAATGATGACTTTGTAGAACCTTCAAAAGGCTTTGGCTTACACCCTCACCTCAATATGGAAATCGTGAGTGTTTTACTGTCGGGCACAATGAATCATAAAGACACAATCGGGTATTCGGAAGTGCTCCATGCAGGCGCAGTACAGATTATGAGTGCAGGAAGCGGTTTAAGGCATGAAGAATATAATGTGGGTAATGATGAAGTGAATTTCTTACAAATCTGGATTGAACCTAAACTTCAAAATATTAATCCTCGTTATCAACGACGCTCTTTTCCCAAAGAAACTAGAGTTAATCAACTTAAAACAATTGTTAGTAATGAAGAGGGTACAGAACATTGTTGGATTAATCAGAATGCAAAAATTGGTTTGGGTTATTTTACCGAAAAGACGGAGCTTACTTACAAACTTAATCCGCTAAATAAATGCGTATTTGTATTTGTAATTGAAGGGAAACTCAATATTTCGGGTACTGATATCGATAAAAGGGATGCAATTGGTGTTTGGGAGACGGATAAGATAGCATTGCATATTGAAAAAGATAGTTCCTTTATTGTAATTGAAGTGCCGATAAACCACTAAAAGAGTTATGAGTATTTATTTACCTAGTACTTACAACTTATTACTTACTACGAATCATCTTAAATCAATTGGGTGCTTTAAAGTTTTTCGTTGCGTGAGGACACTCCGCGTGGCAGACTGCCGAGGTTCGTGTCTCCACGAAACTCTTTAAGCGAAAAACTTTTATGCTCCCAATCAATTTTAAATCATTTTAAATCATTTTAAATCATCATATTATGCGCATTGAAATTGTATCGGGAAGTCCACGGACGAAGAATTTAACCATCAGAGTATCAAAGTATCTACAACATTATCTTTCAAAACATCATCCTGAACATTCAGTAGGAATTATTGATGTATTAGATTGGAAGCTTGGTTTTTACGAAACAGCATTTGATACGGTGGAAAACACGCCAGAAAAATACAAGCCTTTGACCGAAAGGATGTTTGCGGCGAATGCTTTTATTATTGTTACGCCTGAATATAATGGAACCTATACCGCCGAAGTCAAGAATTTATTTGATCACTATTCTAAGCAAGGGCATAAGGCTTTTGGTGTTGTAACAACTTCAGTTGGTCCACTCGGAGGGGCACGAAGTACTCAACCTATTTTGTTGTTGGTATCATCCGTATCGGGCATTCCAAGTCCATATTTATTGATTGTGCCTACAATGGATAAGAAGTTTAATGAACATGGCGAATTGATTGACCCTACTTACGAAAAGCAGGTGCAAGTGTTTATAAAAGAATTCTTATGGTTGGCAAATAGATTGGTATAATCATTCTAATTCTTCACAATAATATCCTGCCTGTAGTAATTGATTCTCTATCTGATCAGGAAGAGTAGCAATTGCCACTACACGCAGGATATTATCACAATCATGCAAATCAAAATTCCAATCAATAACTCCATCCATAGAATCAAGAATGGGAGTTAGCTCCATAATTTTCCTTTCATGAGAAACATTCGTCTTGAAAACAAGAATATTCATAATTAATGATGATTTATGATTGGAGTGATTTAAGATGATTTATTTGATGGAACCATCTAATTATAAAGGATTCCATCTTTTTATAAGAAAAGCATACTCTCTTCAGACTTAAAATTTTACTATACCACCTTAAAATTGAGTAAGTATTTAAAACCTAAAACTTACAACTTACTCCCCACCAGACCTCCATGTCTTGCAACGATTTCTCCAATCATTTTTAAAGTTCTCCCTTTCTTCAGGAGTCATGTTCTGCCACTTTTCTTTCATGCCACCAATTTTGCATGAATTGTCACCGCAACAACCTCTCTTGCCAAAACCTCCGAATCCTCCAAATAGTAACTTACCCAAAACAAAAATCCCTAATGCCTGACAATAAGTAATTGCTTTAACACCAAGCACTACTACCAAAATATGGTTCCATAAACTCATGACGGCAAACCCTAAGGCTATAATTGCCAATGCACCAAAAACGATACAACCTAATATCTTTTTTACCCAAAAACCTTTCATGATTTTTTATTTTAATTGATTAATAATTTAATAATTCATTTCGCAATACTTGCAAACGCTCTCTAAGGTGAAGCACCGCATATCGCTTTCTCGATATCAATGTATTGACCGTCAAACCCGTTTTCTCAGCAATCTCCTTAAATGAAACCCCTTCTAATTCATTGAGTACAAACACTTCTTTTTGTTCAGAAGGCAATTCATCTAATGAGTTATTTAATGTTTCCCAAAAAAGATTACGTAGATAAGCAGTTTCAGGAGTGTCGTCAATATCAAAAAGTAAATCTTTCCATCCTAAACCATCCTCTGCACTAGATTCAGGATAAACATCGTCTAACAATTCGGGTTTGTGCTTGCGTTGTACATCGATGATTCTGTTGCGAGTTACCCGGAATAACCACGCCGTCAATTGTTCAATCGGTTGTGTGTTGCCTGCGAGTTGATAGAAGACATCCTGCAGAATATCTTCCGCATCAGCTTCGTTCGGCACACGCTTTCTAATGAAGCCCATTAAACGCTTACTGTAATCGCCAATAATTGTTGCAATATTGCGTTTTTGTTCTTCTGCCATCAGAGACTGTAATGTTAGTACCGCTTCCATAATAAGAGAAGACGAACACTGATTAAAAATATTTTAAAAGAATGAGAAATTTATCACAAGAAAATCAAAGTTAACGACACAAAGTACATAAGGTGGTATTAATAAATCATTATTTCTGTTAGTTTCCTTGTTTTTTTATATAGTAAAGATTTTGGTGAATAACTTAGTGTTTAACCAAAAAAATATTTATAACTTATTATTCAGACTTATTTAGAGATAAAACAAGTACTTTGCAACCTCTCAAATAATTTAAAACACTGTGTTAAAAGAAATTATTATTGCCTTTCAAGCTTATTTTAGGGCTCATCGATTTATAAAGGAACATAATCTTTGGTCGTGGATACTTATTCCCGGAATAATTTATACGCTCTTATTTTTGTTTAGTATGAATTATTTTGGATCAACCTGCAATGAATTTATTGCGATGCTAAGTTTGAAAACAGGTTTGAAGAACTGGCTTGACAAAATTGATAGTGGTTTCCTTGGTTTCTTATTTACACTTGGAAGTCTGATTTTATGGTTAGTGATGATGTTGTTTTATTTTTCACTCTTCAAATATGTTTTTTTAATAATTGGCTCTCCCATCTTTGCCTTTTTGAGCGAAAAGACAGAAGCAATATTAGACGGCGACGATTATTACACTTTTAGCTTCATTCAATTGGCTCAGGATATTTTTAGGGGCAGTAGAGTTGCAACACGCAATGCATTATGGCAAACCGTTTATATGTTATGTATCCTGATTGTAAGTATTATTCCCGTTATAGGATGGCTTACGCCCGTAATGGCCGTACTTGTAGAATGTTATTACTTTGGATTTTCAATGCTCGATTACAATATGGAGCGTAACAAGAAAACAACAAGTGAAAGTGCTACTTTCATTGGTCAACATAAAGGATTAGCAATTGGAAATGGAATTGTTTTCTACATACTCAACCTTACTTTGATAGGTTGTATCATTGCCCCTGCCTATTCAGTAGTTGCGGCAACATTGAGTATCGCAAAAGTAAAAGAGGAAAGCGCACAATAGTTGTTAATTGTTAGTGGTCAGTTGTTAGTTAGTGGAGAAGTATTTATAGTTTGTAGTAAATAAATTTGATTCCCTTTATATTTTAACTAATAACTCATCACTAAACACTAACCACTTACAACTCCACTAATATGATTTATCTCATCCCTATTTTTTTGCACGAAGATGCCATCGAAACAATACCCCCGTATGTTTTAGATGCAGTGAAACAATGCAACGTATTCTTCGTAGAAAATGAAAAGACTGCACGTAGATATTTGAAACGTTTATGGAAAGAGATGGTCATTGACGACTATAAATGGTACACAATACATAAGGCAGAAACTCAAGTGATGCAGTCTTTTATTCAGCATTTACAAGCAGGAGAAACAATTGGTATTATTAGCGAGGCTGGATGCCCTTGCATTGCCGACCCCGGACAAATACTCGTAAATAAAGCACAACAATTAGGATCTGTAATAAAGCCTTTGGTAGGGCCTAGTTCTATCTTATTGGCATTGATGGCTAGTGGAATGAATGGACAACAGTTTCAATTCAATGGCTATTTACCTGTAGATAATTTGGCAAGAAAGAAGTCTATCAAGGACTTAGAAACTTATTCGATGAAGAATAAATGCACTCAGATATTTATTGAAACACCTTATCGAAACAATCAATTAATTAAAGAAATCTTACAGACCTGTAAAGAAACAACACTGCTTTGTGTTGCAGTTGATATCACAGCTTCTACAGAAATAATTCAGACAAAGACAATCAAACAGTGGAAACAAATAAATTTTGACTTCCATAAAAGACTAGCAATCTTTTTAATTAGTGATGAACTCTGAGTAATGAGTTAGTGGCTGTCAGAAATTTACTAAAATGCAGTACTCATAACTTATCACTTACAACAAATCACTGATAAATCATCACTGATTTGTTCCCATCTTAAATGTAAGTGCAGCAAATTCTTCGATGCTTACCTGTTCGGGACGCTTATTAAAAAAAGCATCCTCTAATACATCTGGAAGAAACAGACTCTTTACGGCATTACGCATCATCTTCCTTCGTTGATTAAAGGCCATCTTAACCAATTGTATAAATGCTTTATCACTTTTCACTTCAAAATGGGAGATCTTTCGGCTAAGACGAATTACGCCACTCATCACCTTCGGAGGAGGTGTAAAACTTTCAGGGGGTACATCAAAAAGATATTCTACATCATAATAATACTGAATCAAAATGCTGATAATACCATAGGTTTTACTGCCTTCTTTTGCTGCGACGCGTTGTGCAACTTCTTTCTGAAACATACCAATTACAACAGGAACTTGATCTTTCCAATCCAATATCTTAAAAAGTATCTGAGAAGAGATGTTATATGGAAAATTACCTACTACAGTAAAAGTATCTTCAAAAGGAGCTTCTATATGGAGAAAATCAGCATGAATAATTTTGCCTTCAATAGCAGGAAATGTTTTGTGAAGATAGACCACCTTTTCATCATCAAGTTCAACGGCCTTAAATTCAAATCCCTTGAGGGGTAAAAGATATTTTGTCAGGGCGCCTGCACCGGGTCCAACTTCAACTAGTCTTTCAAAAGAGTGTTGTTGTAATGAAGCAACAATTTGCTTACATATATTCTCATCCTTTAAGAAGTGCTGACCTAATGACTTTTTTAGTGTGTACTGCATCGTGGCAAATGTAATGGAATCTATTTGCAAGTTTCAGGATTCTGATTTTTGGTTTATGGTTTCAAGTTACAGGTACTATTGATTAGTAACCTGCAACTTGAAACTTGTTGATACCTTACTACCTACCAATGTCCTTACAGTTTCGGCAATCGCAACTGCATCATAGCCACATTCTGCATATAATTCTTTCAAGGTTCCATGCTCGACAAGTCTGTCGGGAATACCTAATATTTTAACTTCTGCCTTATAATTGTTTGTCGCCATGAACTCTAGAACCGCCGAGCCCATTCCACCTACAACAGTTCCATCCTCTACAGTAACAATCTTGTCATACTTCGAAAAAACTTCATGCAACAATTCTTCGTCTAACGGTTTTACAAATCGAATGTCGTAATGTGCAGGATTAATTCCTTCTGTTCTCAATGTTCTGATTGCTGCTTGTGCAAAGTTGCCGGGATGACCATAGCTTATGATGGCAACTTGTTCACCATCTTTTAATTTACGCCCCTTTCCTATCGAAATTTCTTCAAAATCTGTTTGCCACTCTGGCATTACCCCTGTACCTCTTGGATAACGGATAACAAAAGGAAGATCGGTACTCGGTAGTTGAGCAGTAAACATTAAATTACGAAGTTCCTGCTCATTCATCGGTGCAGAGATAATTAGATTAGGAATACAACGGAAAAAAGCAATATCGTAACATCCGTGGTGTGTAGGACCATCCTCCCCTACTAACCCTGCTCTATCTAAACAAAATACAACCGGAAGTTTTTGGATCGCAACATCATGTACTACCTGATCAAATGACCGTTGCATAAAGGAAGAATAGATATTACAGAACACCTTCATTCCTTGTGTAGCAAGTCCTGCACTCAAAGTAACTGCATGTTGTTCGCAAATACCCACATCAAAAGCACGATGAGGCATTTGTTCCATCATATACTTCATAGAAGATCCGCTAGGCATTGCAGGTGTTACACCCATTATCTTATCATTCTTTTCAGCTAACTCGATAATTGTGTGTCCAAAAACATCCTGATAACGAGGAGGCTGAGTAGTATTAAATGATTTCTTTACAATTTCTCCAGTAATCTTATCAAACAGTCCAGGTGCGTGCCATTTAGTTTGGTCTTTTTCTGCTAAGTCATATCCTTTCCCTTTAACGGTGACGATATGAAGAATCTTTGGACCAGGAATATTTCTCAAATCCTTGAGTGTATCAACCAATTTGGTAATATTATGACCATCAATGGGTCCAAAATAGCGAAGTTTGAGAGATTCAAAAAGATTACTACTACTACTTACTATTCCTTTAATGCTGTCAGCCACTTTATGAGCCATCGTTCTACTAATACCCTTACCTACAGGCAATTTACCCATCACCTTCCAAACATCATCCTTAATCCTGTTGTAAGTTCCAGAAGTTGCAATATCTGTAAGATATTCTTTCAAAGCACCCACATTCGGGTCAATGCTCATGCAATTATCATTCAATATAATAAGCATGTCACTATCTGCAACACCCGCATGATTCATCGCTTCAAAAGCCATTCCTGCTGTCATGCTACCATCCCCTATTATGGCAATACTCTTCCTATTTTCACCCTTATATTTTGCGGCCATTGCCATACCCAAAGCAGCAGAAATAGAGGTAGAGGAATGTCCTACACCAAAAGTATCATATTCGCTTTCGCTACGTTTTGGGAATCCACTTAATCCTCCATACTTTCTATTGGTAGCAAAAGAATCTCTTCTGCCAGTCAATATTTTATGACCATAAGCTTGATGTCCAACATCCCAAACCAATTGATCATAGGGGGTATTGTATACATAATGAAGTGCAACAGACAACTCAACTACGCCGAGACTCGCTGCAAAATGACCTCCATGAACGCTTACTACGTCAATAATAAACTGACGCAACTCATCGCAAACTTTATGTAAGTCTTTTCTCTGTAATTTTTTTAAATCTTCGGGCGAGTTAATTTGTTTCAACAAGGCGCCTGGCACAATATCCATCAAAGCAGATTTTTGTAAATGTAATAAAATGTTCTTCAAACTCACCTTTCAGATAAACATCTTTTCCCCAACAAGGTTCGCAAATCTATGAAAACAGGGAATATAATGCAGAAAAGTGGAAAAAACGTTGATGGATTAATGTAGTAATCTAGGTGATCCTATTGACTGTTAATTGGAGAAAGTAAAAACTGAGTATTATAATTTTAGTCAATTAAGACAAAAAACAGGTAATAGATCCAACTACAAGTCAATTTACCCGAAGTAATAATCAAATATATTTTATTGAAATACTATATTTACCCAAATTTATAACATGGGACTCGTTTATGCAGATATTGAACTGATAAATGCAATCGACTTAGGATTGGCAAGGCGGTCTAAAATTGGGGAGGAAGATGTGAAGTATATGCGGGTAAATATGCTTGTGGATACAGGTAGTGTTTATATGTGTATCAACGAGTCGGTACTGGAACAACTTAAATTGGATTTGATTGAAAAAAGAAAGGGACAATTGTCTGATGGCAGCATTGTAGAATATGATGTGGTTGGACCTATTGAAGTTAGATTTCAAAACAGAAGATGTGTTGTAGATGCGATGATTTTGCCAAAAGAAAACGAATTACTCTTAGGTTCAATTCCATTAGAGGATATGGATGTAATGGTGGATTCTTGTAGGCGTGAATTAATTGTCAATCCAGAACATCCTTACTTTGCACAAATGACCTTAAGGTAATTTAGAAATGAGAAATAAGAATTGATATTCACAATTGGTATTAGAAGAATAAAAATAAATATATGAATGGGAAAGTGATAAATATAGACGATGAAATATTAGGAGGTACTCCTGTTTTCTATGGAACAAGAGTTCCAATAAAAAATCTATTTGATTATTTGGAAACAGGAGATTCTATAGAAACTTTTCTAGAGGACTTTGAAGGTGTAAGTAAATTGCAGGTTATCAAAGTATTGGAAATGTCACAAAAACTAATCGAAACATCCTCAAACAT
>CANCPA010000125.1 GCA_947379895.1 Chitinophagaceae bacterium
CACTCTTCACAATTGGTGTTGTGGGTGTACTTACACGCAGAAATGCGATTATTATCTTCATGTGCATCGAGTTAATGTTGAATGCGACGAATCTATTGTTAGTTGCTTTTTCTAAGATGCATTATGCAACGGCTGCCTTGAGCAATCCTGCTACACAATCAGGTATCGAGGCACAGTTATTCGTGTTTTTCATTATGGTGGTGGCAGCAGCGGAAGTAAGTGTGGGTCTCGCAATCATTGTGATGATGTACAGAAATACACATTCAACGGACATCAACTTTTTGAATCGCTTAAAAAACTAAGTAAAATATTAGCAATCGACAGTCCTTCGGGCACTGTTTATTAACTATACTCATTTAACTAATTATATGAATAATTTGGTCTTTTTAGTTCCTCTTTTCCCCCTAATCGGTTTTTTAATAAATGGGTTGGGTAGAAACTCGTTAGCCAAACCTGCGATTGGTGTTATCGGGAGTGCTTCTGTTTTGGCGTCTTTTGTGGTAAGTATCTTGTTGTTTCTTCAAGTAAAATCAGGTGGTGCAATCATTGTAAATTACTTCAACTTCATCAATGTTGCCTCTCTTAAAATTCCCTTCGCCTTTCAGATTGACCAACTATCTTCTCTTTTCTTGTTGATTATTACAGGCATTGGTTTCTTGATTCACCTATATTCAACTGCCTATATGACCGATGAGGAGGCTCCTCATTTCGCTCGTTACTTCGCCTATCTAAACCTGTTTATTTTCTCCATGTTGCTTTTGGTAATGGGAGGAAACTATGTAATCATGTTTATTGGATGGGAAGGAGTAGGTCTTTGTTCTTATCTATTGATTGGTTTTTGGTTCAAGAATGACAATTATAACTATGCCGCAAAGAAGGCATTCATCATGAATCGTATTGGTGACTTAGGCTTCTTGTTAGCAGTCTTTTGGTTGATTAATAAATTAGGCACGGTTACCTATGGTGATGT
Source organism: Chitinophagaceae bacterium (assembly GCA_947379895.1). Taxonomy (GTDB): domain Bacteria; phylum Bacteroidota; class Bacteroidia; order Chitinophagales; family Chitinophagaceae; genus Parasediminibacterium. The sequence continues at coordinate 971 of CANCPA010000125.1, forward strand.
ATTTGCCAATATCGGTAAATTATCTCCTCAGGACATTACCATTATCACTGCTTTATTATTTGTGGGTGCGATGGGAAAGAGTGCACAGCTTCCTCTTTATACATGGTTGCCCGATGCGATGGCAGGTCCTACGCCCGTTTCTGCATTGATACATGCTGCAACGATGGTAACTGCAGGTATTTATATGATTTCTCGTAGCAACATTCTATATAGCAGTGCACCTGCAACACAAGGTTTCATCGCTATCATTGGTTTGGCAACTGCCTTATTTGCTGCTACAATTGCCTTAAAACAAAATGATATTAAAAAAGTATTGGCTTACTCTACCGTGAGTCAATTAGGCTATATGTTCCTCGGTCTCGGTGTGGGCGATTATACAGGGGCAGTATTTCATGTGATGACACACGCTTTCTTCAAGGCATTGTTATTCTTAGGTGCGGGTTCTGTTATTCATGCAATGCACCACGAACAGGATATTCGCAAAATGGGTGGACTTAAAAAGTATTTACCAATCACGAATATTACCTTCTTATTGGGCTGTCTCGCAATTGCGGGTGTGCCTCCTTTTTCAGGTTTCTTCTCTAAGGATGAAATACTCGGTGCTGCCTTCGAAAAGAACCCAATTCTATATTACTTAGGTGTAGTGGGTGCGTTGATGACAACCTTTTATATGTTCCGTTTATATGCCATGACTTTCTTAGGTAAATTCAGAGGAACACACGAACAAGAACATCATTTACACGAAAGTCCATCTGCAATGACGATTCCGTTGATAGTCCTTGCAATCCTTGCTGTTGTAGGTGGTTTCTTAGGTATTCCAGAAGTATTTGCAAAGAATAGTAATTGGTTAGAATCTTTCTTAGCCCCAATATTTGCTTCTTCAAAGGCATTGACCGAAACAGTTCATGCCGACCATTCAAAAGAATTGGTTATGATGGGTGTGGTTACAGGATTAGTTTTGACTGTTATAGCTATTGCATGGAACAAGTTTAGCAAGTACGAAGAAAAGGGTGTTGAAGAAACAGGTTTAGGTAAAGTACTCGCTGATAAATGGTATATCGACGAATTATACAACGCGGTAATCGTAAATCCTTTGGATGCCCTCGCTGCCTTATTAAAGAATGTGGTTGAAAAAAGCGGTATTGATGGCATTGTGAATGGGGTAGGAAACTTGGTAAACTATTCTTCCCGTCAGTTACGGTTATTACAAAATGGTCAGGTGGGTGCCTATATATTACTGATGGTATTGTCCTTATTGGGCGTGCTGTTGTTGTGGATTAATGACACCACTATTGTGCATTTCATAAATAAGATATTTTAATTAACAGGTTAAGTTATTCTAAATAAGATGGTCCCTTTATTACTCATATTAATTCCCGTCATTAGTGGTCTGCTTACCTTCTTTCTCAAGAATGGTAATGCGGCAAAAAATTGGGCTTTATTCGCATCAATCGCAACGCTTGTTGTGGGTCTCTATGCCGTTTGTCCTTGTTGCAAATTGGATTTCGATGCGGCTTGGATTCCCCTTTTAGGCACTCGTTTCACCCTTTCAATGGATGGTCTAAGTAAGATTCTTACCTTATTGACTGCTATCTCTTTCCCTCTTGTATTCGTTTCTACTTATAATAATGAGTACAAACAATCTAATGCCTTCTACGGGTTGATGTTGTTGTCACAAGCAGGTTTGATGGGTGTTTTCTTAGCGAGCGACTTATTGTTATTCTACTTCTTTTGGGAGTTAGCTTTGATACCCGTTTATTTCCTCTGCTCAATATGGGGCGGTGAAAAGCGAATTGCGGTAACCTTCAAATTCTTCATTTATACCTTCGTAGGTTCGTTATTGATGTTAGTGGGTATCCTATCATTGTACTTCCTTACCCCCGACCATTCATTTGCATTGAAATCAATCTATGCATTAAAATTATCTGCTACGCAACAAAACCTTACTTTTTGGCTATTCTTCATTGCATTTGCCATCAAGATGCCGATATTTCCCTTACATACTTGGCAACCCGATGCTTACGAACAATCGCCTACTGCCGTTACAATGATACTAAGTGGGGTGATGGTGAAAATGGGTATTTATGCCGTCATTCGTTGGTTGATACCCGTATTTCCATTGGCAACAGAAAAGTTTGGACACCTAATCATCCTATTGAGTGTAATAGGAATGATTTACGCCTCATTAATCGCCATTAAGCAAGATGATGTAAAGCGTTTGATTGCCTATTCTTCTATTGCCCACATAGGTTTGATGTGTGCTGCCTTATTCTCCATGAAGACAATCGGTTGGAATGGGGTAATGATTCAAATGTTCAGCCATGGTATCAATGTAATTGGACTATGGATTGTAGCAGATGCTATCGAACAAAAGTTAGGTACAAGGAAATTCAGCGAATTGGGAGGTCTCGCACAAAAGGCACCTACTTTAGCCATTCTCTTGTTAGTACTCGCCTTTGCAAATGTAGCCCTGCCACTTACGAATGCCTTTGTCGGAGAGTTCCTCATGTTCAACGGCTTATTTCAATACAATTATTGGATGGCAGGTGCAGCAGGAGTCAGTATCATCTTAGGGGCTGTATATACCTTGAATATGGTACAACGCATCTTCTATGGCAACACAGTTATAGCTACCGAGAATGCAGTTGATGCCAACAAGGCAGTAACATTCATACTGACAATTATCGTAATCATGGTATTAGGTTTCGGTGTTTATCCGCAACCCTTACTCGATTTAACAAAACAAATTCATCCTTAACAACATTCATTGTGAATGTGGTTAGGTTAGGTCTTAATAAATATTATTTTTTTCATTTCCAAAGTCTTTAGGGACGGAGGTATAAAAGCTCTTTTTGAGCTTGGGCTGTATATATGAACGCAATTATTCTTTCAGCTTTGTGTGGTGTGGTAATGATGTTTAGTGGCATCTTATTACCAAAGTCTGCCATCAAGAATGTGGCAATCGCCGCCTTACTAGTTTTATTGGTGGGCAATCTCCTTCAGTTCTATGGTATTTTTACCATCAACATCGATACTAAGGACTTATTGTCTTTCGATAGAACGGGATTGTTCTTCAATACCATCATCATCGTATCCACCCTCGTTTATTTCATCCTAAGCGGTAGCGATATAGAAAGGGTAGGAACAGAAGTGGCCGAATACTTTGCCTTGATATTCTTCGTGCTTTGTGGCGTCACTATCCTAACTTCATTTAATGGGTTATTGATGTTCTTCTTAGGCATCGAAATCATGTCAATTCCCTTATATATCCTTACAGGTTCCGACAAGAAAAATCTAAAGAGTAACGAGGCTTCCTTGAAATACTTTTTGATGGGTTCCTTCTCTACAGGTATTTTATTAATGGGTATCACCTTAATTTATGGAGCAACAGGAAGTTTCGGTTTACAATCAACTACTATCAAGTCAGCAGTAACAGGATTCTCAAGTGCAGGTATCCTTGCCCCTGTAGGATTAGTGTTATTGTTCATCTCCATGTGTTTCAAGGTATCCGCAGCACCATTCCATTTTTGGGCACCCGATGTATATGATGGTTCACCAAGTGTGTTCACTTCATTCATGGCAACCATAGTAAAGGCAGCAGGATTCTTTGCCTTCATCAAGTTATTTGCCGCTAAGTCAGCAGATTTCGGTCCAGGGCCAGCTTGGACATTGATTCTATTCGTCATCATCGTAGCCACCTTATTGATTGGTAACATCACTGCCGTCTTCCAACAAAGTGTCAAACGTATGTTGGCATATAGTAGTATCGCACAGGCAGGGTTCATGTTATTTGCCTTGTATAGCACCAATGATTTCACTAAGGATGGTATCCTTTTATATACGGCAGCCTATAGTTTTGCTACCATCGGAATCTTCTCCATCCTAACAAAGATGGAAGACTTCTCATTAGATGGCTATAATGGACTCTCTAAGACACAGCCTGTTTTAGCAGCCACTAATACTGTATTCTTTCTTTCATTATCAGGTATTCCGTTAACGGCAGGATTCTTTGCCAAGTATTATATGTTAGCTTCTGCTATCAAGTCAGGCGGTCCGATAAGTCTCGTCATCATCGCCGTACTCTTTGCCGCAGTGAGTGTCTATTATTACTTCAAGGTAATCCAAGCCATGTATTTCAAGGAAGGCAATGCCGCAACAAATACAACAATTACCCCAAGCTTCAAGCTCGGTTTAATCATATTAGCCGCTGTAATTATTATTTTGGGTGTATTCCCGTCAGCTTTGTTAGGATTCTATTACTTCTAAATATTGAATAAATAGTAAAAACGCACTGTTCATTATCATAATTAATAGTAAAGATGATAATTGACAGTACGTTTTTACTTAAATCAAGTTGTTTATCGGTTAAGTTTATTTTTATTTCTTTACTTTGGATTTAAAACCCCAAAAAAATCTCAATACTTCGATAAATCCCAAAGGGATGAAATGCTTATAGCAACCAATCATAAAATATAGTAAATCCCTTTAGGGATGGTATATTGGTAGCAACCACAAAACAATTTACATTAAGTCCCGTATGGGACGACATGTCAAACTTCTTGATTAAACAAAGCTAGTCAACCCACAATTACGGTCTTGAAAAGAAAATTGTATGAAAATTAGTTTAGTAACTAAAGAAACATGACAGATTCATGCGCCAATGGGTAAGCAACCACTATACAATCACTTTACTTCCTACCAATACCTTAGCATGTTCGTTTATAGCAGCTTTCTTTAAATTATTCTGTTCCTCAAAGAATTGCAAAACATGTTCACCATCCCCTCTATTCTTGTCAGCATATATTTGTGAAAAGCAAATTGCATTTTCAATATCACCTTGCATATAATAGCATAGAGAAGTTCCCAAAAATACAACAGGTATATTGCTATTAGCCTCCAATACAGCCAAGAAATGAAGTAATGCGGTTTCATAATCTTCTTGATGAAATGAGTCAAAAGCCTCCTGCAAATGTTTCTTTGTATAATCTCCAAATCGACTGTCAGGTACACGTAACGGTACTAATTGCAACAAGCCTTTTAATGATACTATTTGTTTACTATCATTTTTAAACTCAACATTTGGGAGTGGTTCAGGAACATAAGATGAGTTTCTAGAAACATTCTTCAATCTTATGTCTAATTTGCAATATCCTAATTCTTTGCATTCTTCACAAAGAGGTTCATCTATAATTGTTATCGATTTAGTTGGAAAGTTGTGCATTTTTTTATTTTTAAATTATTTAAATACAAAATTTGAAAGTTTGTTTGCTACATTAACCCTACCTATTCATTAAGAACATTACAAAAACAATGGTTAATAATGAAATTACTGTTGAAATTATTGCAATCATTTTCAATAACTTTATTTCTTTCTCTTGTTTACTTAGTTGTTTGTTTATTTGAGTATTATTTTCCTTTAGAATGTTATTTGTATTTTCAATTCCTTTTTTAAATTGACTTTCTTGTTCTAGAAATTTATCATTTATAGATTTATTTACGACATCATTACTCTTATTTATTTGGAGAGCTATTGATTGAATCTTTGTATCAATATTTTGTACAATTTGTTCCTTTGTTGATAATGTCTTTTCAATTATAGAGTTTTGACTTTCATTTAACTTTAATTCAATTGCTTGTTTCGTATTTATATTAGACTCAATTAGAAGTTGCGTTTTTAAAGAGATGGCTTCAAGTTTTGAAGGAAAGTCAACAGCATTAATTGTATCTATTAATGTACGACTAGCATCTACTAAACTTTTATAGTTTTCGAGTAAATTAGAGATTGAAACAATATTGTCATTGTTTGAAGACTCAATTTTATCAGAAATAATACCAAGTTTATCTACTCCTTGATTAATTGATTCCTTTGAAGTTGTTGTGACATCCAAAATTGTATTTCTATTTTCTTCCTTTTGATTTGAAATGAAATTGGAAATAGTTTCTTGTAATTGTTTTAATTTTAATTGATAATCAGCTTCAATTGCTTCAATCAACTTTAAAATAGCCAAACCCTTTTCTTCATTTGAAGTAGTAACTTTGCTTGCAAGAGAATTGAATTGCTCAACTCCTTTGTTAATTTCAGTTTCAGTACTTTGTGCAACTTCTTGTAGGATACTTTTATTTTCCTCTATAATTGATTCAATAAACTCTTTTAAGCTATCCTCTATTTTATTGATACGTAACTTATAATCATTTTCTAAATCAATTAAATGTACTTCAATTCTTTCTTGAGCTTGACCAATACCATCAACAACGCTTTTTGATGTTAAGCGAAACTCTTCCATTTGCTGTTTTGCAGAGGATAAATCTTCAAGATTCTTTTGAAGTTCAAAAAGAGTTGAGTTTATATTATTATCTGTCATATTCTTTAAGATGTTTATTGTTAAACTTTTTAAGCCAATCATTATGAAATTCTAAATAGAGATGCTCAATCGTAACATTTAATATTGACTCTACTTCTTTATTATTATGTGCGTTTTCAATTATCTCCTTTTTATACTTATCAATATTTGATGCTAATTCTTGAAAAGTAAGTTCTTTATATTTTTCTTTGAAATATTTGAAACCTAAAGTCAAACTTTCTCTTGCTTCGGTTTCTAGGTTTTTATTCTTACCAATTCCTAAAATGAATAGGGAATAAGCTTTGAGAAGAAGTAATGCTCCGTTCTTTGGTTCAGTTCTTAACAGTCGCAAAGATGCGCCTCTTAAATGTTTTGTATTGTCCTTTTGTGCTCCACTTGGGTCTTGAAATGTTGCCTTAATAAATTTCCAAACAATATCAAAAGAAAATTCCTTAGCGTTGTCTGTATCTAATGTTAATGAACATGATACGCCATCAATTTCGTGATTCAATTTTGCATACTTTGAATTAAAGTATAAATAAATAAAGTCTTTAAGTTCCTTGTTTCCATTTTCTTTAAGCCCTTCATTACAAGCAAGTATCATATCATCAATTGAACGCTTACGCTTTGCCTCAATTTCTTCATACACAAAATTGGTTAAAAAAGTCAAACACTTTTCAAGAATTGTTTCACCTTTAAAGGCATCAACTTTTTTTAATTCAGTTTCTACTTTATTTGCAGAATAGTATTTCCTCATGAATACACCTAGATTAGCTTTGTATTCTTCATTTGATTTCTTTTTAATGAAAACAGTGTAGCTTTTCTTATTATAGTCTACTGTGTAATCATCAATAATTCCTATTGATGCTAATCGGAAAATTGCTTTGTCTGTATCGGCTTTAAACCTTGGACTGTAAAAGAGCTGTTTTAATTGTCCTGTTTCGTCTTTGTTGTCTACTAAGCCAAATTGCGGTCTGACTTCTTCAAGATTTTGAATAAACTGTTCAAAACTACTGGTATCTTTTAAAGATTTTTCAATTTCATCTTTAGAAAAAACAGCGTAGGTATTTTGATTTATCAAATCAAGCAATTCATTAATAAATATATCTTTATCTGAATACTTATTGAAAAATGGGATAACAATTTCTGGTTTGACTTCTTGTTGATATTCAATTTTGCTTAGACGCTTTCCTATTCCATCTTCTGATATACCATGAACACTTGTTTGCAACCAATTTTTCATTTTTTCAATATCTCTAAATAGAATATACTTTTCTTTCAGTTCTGAAATAACCAAATTCACTATTTGTAATGAGTAATCTTGACTATAAACAATATTGTGAAAACTATGGTTAAGATTGAATAAATTAATTGAACCAATTTTACCTCCATCCTTATCAAACACATTTAAGAAATTCTTGTAAATACTAAGCCTTATTCCTTTTTCTCCAACTTCGTCATTTATTTTTTCTCCAATTAGCCAAAGATTTGTTGTGTTCGGTAATAGAATATCTTGTAGTAACTCATTAATTACAACCATTTCTTTTTCTTGCCCTTTGAAAGAGTTACTATGAAAGAAAACTAAATTGTCCTTGTCTTGAAAAATTGTTCCTTTTTTTTTAAGTACATTTATAATTTCATTTTCTTTTCGGAGTAAGTTATCGATTCCAATTGCTTTTAAAACTTCTGTTATTTCCTCTTCGTAAAATTTTTTATCCTTGAATTGCTTGATAAAAATAAAAGCTTCATTGTCAAGATTTGATTTCAAATCTTCTAAAACTCTTTGATTAAAATTTAGAACTTTCTGTTGATTAAAAATAATAGTTGAAAGTGCTACTTTTCTATCTCTACCTGCCCTGCCGGCCTCTTGAACAAAACTTTCTATTGAACTAGGGATATTGAAATGTATTGTAAAGCGAACATTTGGCTTATCTATTCCCATTCCAAATGCTTTTGTTGCAACCATTAAATTATGTTCATTATTGATAAACTTTCTTTGGTTTTCAAAAGATTCAGCTTCAATTTCTTTTCCTACACTCTCATCTTCGTCAGAACTACCCATGAAAATTCCAACTTTTATATTATCATTATTGATGCAATCTGCAACAGCTTGGCGTTTGTCGGGTGGAAGTTTTACTTTCTTATTGTTTTCATCATATACAAACTCACCTTTCTTATGAATTACATTTCCGTAGTCGTCAACAATATCTTCTGAATATTTGTCCCACTTGAATTTATCAGTCACTCCAAAAAGCCATGTTCTATGGGGGCAAAATATTATTCCACCGTTACTGTTGGTTTCATCAAAAAACTTCTCAGTATCGAATTGTTCAATTCTTATATTTCTATTTGAGATATCCTCAGTTGAAAATCTATCGTTTGACCAAGCAATAATATCTTCGGATTGTTCATTTAATTGAGAAATATCTAAAGGAATTAAATCTATAATTTTTTGTAATTCCTTTTGCTTCTCAATTGCAGTTGCATTTTTGATGTTAGTCTTTATCGGTTGAAATGGAAGAGTAATAACTTGTCCATTTTTCAATTTCGGCTTAAAGTTTTCATCTCTTTCAAATTCAACATTAACATTTATTATCTGATATTGAAGTTCAACTCGGTTAGTATTTTCAAATCTTACAATTGTATCTATATCAATGTCTGTAAGTCCATTGCCTGATAATTCTCTTTCAACATCAGAAAGGACATCAAAAGATGCTGTTGCTGTTAAACCAAAAATTGTAATATGGGATTTGTTTTTCGTTTTGCAAAACTCAATAGCATTTCTTCCAAGGCTTAAATAAGAGGTTCTAAAATCATGTCCCCATTCCGAAACACAATGAACTTCATCAATTACGCAATAACTGAAATACACTTTGTTTTTGTACATCTCAAATAAGGAATTCCTGAATTCTTCAATTTGTAATCGTTCTGGAGATACAAAAGAAAAAATCATTTTACTTTCTGTCACTTGATTAGTTGCAATTGCTTTTTCTTCTCTGCTTAATTTAGAGTTAATGAAATTGCAAGAATCAATTCCGTTTTTAAGCAAGTTATCATATTGGTCTTGCATTAGTGATTTGATGGGGTCAATCACTATGGTAACTCCCGCTTGTAGCATGGAGGCTAACTGATATGTTAATGATTTTCCTCCACCTGTTGGCAATAATCCAATTACACTTTTGCCTTGTAAAGCTCTATTTAAAATTGGCAATTGACCAGCTCTAAATTCTTTTTTTCTGAAAATGTTTTGAAGGAAATATGTCAAATGTTTCTTTGATTCAGCGATTTCAATATAATTATCATTGTCTTCTTTCCTAGTTACAGGCTTGTATTCTATAAAATCAGATGTATATATTTTCCTTTCTGAATTTATATAATGTACCGAACGAATAGTAGCATTACATTTTGAATTAAAATTAATTTCTTTTTTTTCAATTCCACACCTTTGCAGCATAGAAATATCTATCAACAAATCATAAGTTTCATTCGACGAAAAGTCTTCAATAGTTTTTGTGTCGATTTTTTGTAACACTGAATTTGAAAACTCTTTTGTATTTATAATTTGGATGTTTATTTCAGGAAAAACAAAATCATTGCTTGAAAGCAAATAAAGGTTTTGAAATTGTTGTTTTAAATCTTCTATTGCAATGTTAACACAAGGAACATCTCTTTCAATTGCCAAAATGTTCCATTGTTTCTTAGTAATGTCAAGATTATTTGAAAGAATAAACTCTACGATTGTCTTCTGAACCCTTGCAATTGCAAATGGTGATAAAGTTAGTTGTAACGTTTGTAACCAGTTTTCTTCAAAATATTTCTTAAAATTATCTTTTACTATTTTTAATGAAGTGATTTTGTTTACCCAGTCTCCAAAATCAGTTTTTGTTAAATGTGTAATTCGTTTGGTCTGCCAGTGTGTTTCTTTTACTGCATTGTCTCTTTGGGCATCTAAAATATTTTGTGGAATTTGAGCATGTTGTGAGCCATCAATTTCAACTATTAAGCCAGTATTATAATACGTAACTCTCTTTTCCCCGTAGAGCGTAAATTCATTTTCTTGAAGATATGGAAACTCAAACGAAAAGTCTACTCGCTGCGAATGAAATTCTTTAGCTACTTCTGGTTTGACGATGCTGTTTATTTTCCTTTGTGATTCCAAAAGTTGTATAAGATATTCTAAGTCTTGCGATGGCAAATACTTGAAAATGAAATCACTTTCAAAGTTACTGCCAAGCTCAGGTGCATAATTACATTCAGTTAATTTTAAACGAGGGTCAATAACATGTAGTGCAGCAAATAGTGCTTGCTTTTCATCTTCGGTAAAGTTGGGTAAATATTTGATGTTCCCAAGTTGTTCTGTGTATTCAGATGTATCTAATTGTGATTTTCCAAAAGCAGACAAAAATTCATTTTCAATATAAATGCTTGGTCTTGTCGGAATTCCTTTTGAAACCAAATTATGAAATACTGATACGAAAGGGTCTTCTAATTTCTTTTCAATACTAACATTCGTCTCAAGGTCAAAACAAGATAAATACTTTAGTAATCCGTTTACTTTGTTCGAATCGAATTCCTTTTGCATTAAAGTCTCCTTTATGCCATCAAGTATATAACCCGCTTGAAACTGAAATTGATTCATTTGCTTAAAGTAATATTGCAAGAATTAATAAAATTGGCACTCAGATATTATTTAAAAAGAATATTATTTGCTTTTAAGTAAATATAGTCAATCCTGTCCATATTTTAGTTGAAAAAATTAGTTTAAACTAAAATATTTACATCTAAACCTCTATTTAAATAATAATAGTTGTAAGGTAATTCCTCAATATTTCATGAATTGTACAACTATCTCCAAGCTTACTATTATCACATAAAAAGGTGACACAATCATTTATCAAGGTTATATGGAAGGCTCAATAAGATAGATTTTAATTTTCAATATCCACTCACTAACGTCTGAATAAAGCAATTTGCAATTACCCTCACGAAATCATGATTCACTAGATGTTACTTCTTGATATTTGTCAACAAGCTTAATTCATAATATTGCTTAACACAATTCAAACATCCAAATAGGTCATGTCCCATGTAGCTAATCGCAATAAGCCCGATTATATTCAATTAGATACCTACGGCATGATAACCAAAAACGCCACTACAATCCTAATTCAAACACCCACTCGCAACACCCCTTCAGGGGATGGGGGCCCTACTAGCTCATGAATCTAGCATTTAGAAAGATACTCCTCAAAAATCAGTGTTCTAGTTCATGACTCCTGTCATGGACTAGATGTTACTTATTTACAACAGTCAACAACTTTATATAAATCACTATTCAGCCCTCCACTGTCATGTCGCAGACATCCCTCAAAAAGTCAATTCTCAAATCCTATCAATCCCATAATCCTAAAAATCCTAATTCAGACACCCTCCTCCTATCTCACCAATCACTAAAATCAAACAAATCACAGTTCAAACAACCTCCCCCACTCGCACCCCCCCTTTAGGGGACGGGGGCTTCTCCCATTAAAAAAGGGAATAATCTTTTAAATTATCCCCTTTCAACTCAATCTTTTATTATAAAAAAAAGTCTCAAACTAACCACTAACCACTAACCACTAACCACTAACCACTAACCACTAACCACTAACCACTGTTTTAACGAGCACCAAATCCAACCGATGCATCACTCCCGTTTTAAGTTTAACCCCCTTAGTAGTATGTGTCGGATAGCCAGCCACCGTAACAACTACTGTATAACTCTCGTCCGCACTCATCTTAAGTTCAAGAAACTTAGCACCATCTGCTTTCCCTGATTTATCACCCGGTTGAACAGCAGCACTAAAATCAGTGATAAATAATTTAGTGATACTATCTTTCACCGTGATACGCATTCCCGTAGTACCAACTCCCCCAACTTGTGAAAGTAGGTTTACAAAAACAAACTGTTCCTTTATAACACTATTATCCTCAAAAATCAATCTTCCATCACTCATCATATTAGTGAAAGTGGTGTAAATCGCATTATTAGCAACCACCTTAGCATTCGTGCCTCCATAAGTAGCCAACCCAGATTGTAAATAACTATTGTAAACAGTTTCAAAGGCAGTCTTACCACTCTTATAGGTAGTTACAAATGTTGCAGGCATATTCGAAGTCCCCGCTTCAAGGGCAGTAGTATGGTCTGCAATAAAAGAATCACCCAAACCATTCATCGTGTTCATTGCCGTCCATCCCTCCGATGATGCATCCCGATATTCACTCCATCCTGCCGCAACAAGCATCGCCTTTGTCGATTCACCAGTATATACTTCCTCTAAATAGCTTTTCAACTTCCTTTCATTAGCCAAACATGTATTTCCAAGAGTCACAAGTTGCACACGCATATTCTCGGGTATCGCATTCCGCGTCTGTCTTGATGGAAGAATCTTTGCTGCTGAAATAGCAGAAAGTGCAATCGTCGCATAAGCAGGGGTGTACTTACCCTTTAGCAACGTAAATCCCGCATTATGCGAACTGTAATTAGTCCAGCCAAGTTCTAATACGGTGTATAACTCTTCTTGTGTACAACTATAATTTGGATGTGTATCCGGCATAGCATTTCATTTATTTGCCTGCAAGCTATGCTTATTTCAACCAAACGAACAATTAAATATTTGTATATGCAATAATATTTATTTTCATACTTAATGCAAACCTATTTCTACTCATAAAACACCCCACTTCAAACTTTCAGCGGCCAATTCCCCTCTTGAGGGGTGGCTGAAAGCCGGGGTGGTAAATAATATTTCCTCATAAACCAACCTTCCAAAAGCTACAGTCATTATTATTCAGAATTAAACAACTACAACCTTACTTTTGTGCCAATCTACTTAGTAGTTATTACAAAGCAAATTACATTTGCAATACATACCTCAAGCAGAATGAAAATCAATCCTATCAATAGCATTTCGTTCATACGAAATCATAAAAATGTCATCTCCTGAAATAGCTTGTCAGTAAAATGGGCAAAAAAGGAGAAAATGGGAACAGAAAAAGTTGCAAACGTTTACACCGTTAAGGTGTCGAAAAGTTTTGAATCTGATGGAAAATTAGGTGTTTATGAACCGAGTTTCCGCA
>CANCPA010000126.1 GCA_947379895.1 Chitinophagaceae bacterium
TTTTCCTTAATATAATGTTGAACAGATGCAACTGCCTCTGTAGAAGGATTACGTGGTTGCAACAATATTTCAGCCTTATGTTCTTCTAAAGCTTCAGGGGTGAAACCTTGATTCCAAAAACGATTTACCCTTCTTGATTCTGCCTCAAAACTATTTACTGGGAACGTATCATAACTTCTGCCTCCCGGATGTGACACATAGTAAGTACACCCTCCAATACTACGACCATTCCAAACATCAATTATATCAAAGGTCAATGGTGTATCAACTCCAATTGTAGGATGTAAGGCACTAGGTGGTTGCCATGCCCTATAACGAACACCACAAACATATTCGCCCTTCACATCAGTAGAACGAAGTGGTACTCTAGCCCCATTACAAAGTAAAATGTAGCGACTATCATTCATACCCGTCAATTTAACTTGTACTCTTTCTAAAGAGGAGTCTACAAATCTTGCCGTGCCGCTGCTACTCATTTCTTCGCCTAATACATGCCACGGTTCAATGCCCATCCTGATTTCCAAATCAATACCCTGTACTTTAATAGAACCATAATGTGGGAAGCGGAACTCAAAATAAGGCTCAAACCAACTGATATCGAAAGGATAATCTGCTCCATTCAAGTCTTTTACCACTTCTGCTATATCTTCACGAACATAATGTGGCAGCATAAACTTATCATGCAATTCAGTTCCCCATCTAACCAAGTCGTGCTTATAAGGTTTGTTCCAAAACATAGCAATCAATCCTCTAATTAACAACATCTGCACGAGACTCATTTGTTTATGAGGTGGCATATCAAAAGCCCGAAGCTCTAATATCCCTAATCTACCTGTAGAGGAATCAGGTGAAAATAGTTTATCGATACAAAATTCAGCACGATGTGTGTTGCCAGTTATATCGGTCAATAGATGCCTAAATAGCCTATCTACTAACCAAAAAGGAACAAAGCCTCCATCAGGAACCTGACTAAAGGCAATCTCCATTTCGTATAGCTTTTCACTCCGCCCTTCATCAAAACGAGGTGCCTGACTCGTAGGGCCAATAAATGAACCTGAGAACAAGTATGACAATCCTGGATGATGCTGCCAATATGTAATCAGACTGCGCAATACATCAGGACGGCGTAAAATAGGACTATCACTAGGAATTGCTCCTCCAATTGTAATATGATTTCCTCCTCCTGTTCCTGTATGACGACCATCTAGCATGAACTTTTCCGTTCCCAATCGAGATAAAAACGCCTGTTCATATAAAGTATTAATGTTGCTTTTTAGTTCATCCCAATTCTTTGCAGGATGTATATTTACTTCAATAACACCTGGGTCGGGCGAAACCACCATCCGTTCCATACGATTGTCACGGGGAGGTTCATATCCTTCAATCCTTACTGGGATTTTTAATTTCTCAGCAGTTGCTTCAATTGAGGCAATCAAATCAAGATAATGTTCTGCATAAGCAACAGGGGGAATGAATATATAGATGATACCCTCTCTTGCCTCCACACACAAACTTGTCTTGATAGTATATACCTCAAATTCAGGCGTTTCGTCAGATGCCTTTTCTTCTTTTTTGACAGGTTCAGGTTTCTTTTCCTCAATTTTTATCTTTCCCTTAATATTCTTTTTCGCTGCTTTTTCTGCCTCTCTAGCTGCCTCATTTTCCTTATATCTATCAGGAGGTGCATCATGAACTGTCACTTCTCCATAACGGCTTTCAATGCTTTCATGAAATTCATCTAGCTCAGGTAATTCCTCAAATAGACTTCTTTCTACTTGTTGTGGCGCCTTTTCTTTGGCTACAGCTGGCAATGAATTAAGCGGTAAACGCAATCCAATAGGAGAGTTACCGGGAATTAAAAATAGTTGTTCTCTCTTCAACTGCCAACGACAACTGCGCCAATTATGATTCCAATAATTCCATTCTAGCGGTAATACAAATCCTGCAGGGGCATCTAATCCTCTGTCCAATAATTGTGTAAGTGTTCGGCGTTCGATACTATCTTTTAGATTCGCCTTTAATGGATTTACATTAACAGGAATCTTTCCTTCTGTCCAAAGGAAATAAAAGATATCTTCATAAGCCGGCATTACATTATCGGGATGTACTGCCAATCTTTTGGCTAACTCCCTTGCAAATGCTTTTGCATCTTTATGGTTGAATTTCTTTGTATTTGTTTCCAATGCCATCAAATCCTTGTTCCTCCAAACAGGATATCCGTCCTTACGCCAAAACAATCCATATTGCCAACGTGGAAGAGGTTCACCCGGATACCATTTTCCTTGTCCATAATGTAACATGCCATTTTTTCCAAACTGTTCCCGTAGTCTAAAGATAAGGTCATGCGCTAAAATTCTTTTGTGTAAACCATCCGCAGCAGTATTCCACTGTTCCGACTCCATATCATCAACAGAAACGAAGGTCGGTTCCCCGCCCATTGTCATACGGACATCGCCTTTTTGCAAATCCTCATCTATCAAGTAACCTGTTGCATCAATTGCAGCCCATTGTTCGTCGGAATAAGGCTTAGTAACGCGTGGATCTTCATGAATACGGGTTACAGTATTTGAGAAAGCAAACTCAGTTTCGCATTTATCTGTTGCACCAACCACAGGGGCAGCACTAGTATAATGAGGGGTACAAGCCAATGGAATATGTCCTTCGCCTGCAAATAAGCCTGAAGTAGGATCTAATCCAATCCAACCTGCTCCGGGAATATATACTTCTGTCCACGCATGTAAATCGGTGAAATCATTCTCAGGACCTGAAGGGCCATCTAAAGATTTGACATCTGCTGTTAATTGAACCAAATAACCTGAAACAAAACGAGCCGCTAAACCAAGGTGACGAAGTATTTGTACTAACAACCAAGCACTATCTCTACAAGAACCTAATTTTTTTTCGAGTGTCTCTTCAGCAGTCTGTACACCTGCTTCCATACGAATAGAGTAGTTGATATCTTTATTGACTTTTTGATTAATAAAAACAAGAAAGTCATTGATTGTCATTTCGGGAGCTACTTCTAATTGTTCCAACCAATCAGTCAATAACTCTCCATCATCAGTGATTTCAAAATAAGGAATCAACTCTTTTTGTAGGTGTGGGGCATAAGTAAAAGGAAACTTTTCAGCATAATCCTCTACAAAAAAATCGAAGGGATTAATGACGACCATATCGGCAATTACTTCTACTTCTACACTCAATTCCTTGGTCTGTTCAGGAAATACTACTCTTGCCTGATAATTTCCAAAAGGATCCTGTTGCCAATTGATAAAGTGATTTTTAGGCGTAATCTTAAAGGCATAAGCCTCGATAGGAGTTCGTGAATGAACAGCAGGACGAAGCCTGAAAATGTGAGGAGACAAAGAAACTAGTCGATCGTAACTATAAGTCGTTTTGTGATTAATTGCTACACGTATAGCCATAATTGTTGTTTATTTAGTATTATAATACGGCAGAAATCGTTATTTTCAATAAAGTAAAGGATTTTTCTTGAGAAAAAGACATATTGTAAAAAATAATCTATTTAATTTTCTTTTTTACAAGTCTAATTGTTGCAGTACTATTCAAACTACTGTTTAGCTCGAGTTCTTCTCTATTTAGGCCATCAATAATTATTAAAGTTGCAGTATTTGGAGGGATAAGACCTTCATTATTAGCGAACATTCCTAATTCATTGAAAGGTAAATTGTCATCCAAATTAAGGTGTAATTTTATTGCAGAATGGGTTAACATTGTTTTTTTAAGAATTAATTTACTATTCAAAAAAACACTAATTGAATCATAATCAATTACTCCATTATCAGAAAATTCTACGTCAACGCTCTTTGATTCGATGGCAATTTCTTTAAAGAAATTCTTTGGCCTTTCATCAAAAACCTTTTTAGTAGCAACAACAACGGGATCGTCTTCAACAGGTATAATTTTTGCGATTGAATCAGCTGCTTTTGCCTCTTCTATTGGACTCACTTCGCCGGTATTTCTTTCAAAATCAAATGATATATCAGGACAAGTATATCTATAAGCCTTATCAGCAATAAATTTGCCTGCCATATATGAACCTACTCTAGAAATGCGCAACATAAATTCGCCAGTCATTGAGCAATCAACACCCGTTTTAGTACTAGTTGAAGAATGAAGTATTACAGGAAATGAATTGAAAAGAACATAACGAGAAGCTTGATCGTAAATACCTTGTATATTGGTAGTAAACAGACTATCGCGAAAATAATAATTGAATTGCCCAAATACACTTCTGCCATTTTGCTTTAATTTAAGTTCTCCTAGATAGCTATTTGTACTACCATCAATATTAACAATACCATTGCTATACCAATTCCCTTCTAAAGGCTTTTGTGCGACACAAATCTTACTTGTAATTTGAAAAATAAGAAAAAACAATACAGTTTTCGAACACTTCATCATAAGGGGCGCAAAATAGTTATTAAAATGATTGAAAGATTTGATTGTGTGATTAAAAAAGAAAAGTGTTAAATAATTGGGCAATAGTGAACTATTTTCTTCATTCGATGTATATACATCTAAAAGTTACCTACTTTTGGAAACTTAAATAACTAAACACAAATTTATTCAAGCAACACAAAAATTTAAAGACAATGAGCTTAATTAGTGATCTACAATGGCGTTACGCTACAAAAAAAATGAATGGTACAAAAGTTACTCAAGAAAAAATTGACGCAATTCTTGACGCAATCCAATTATCACCATCTTCTTTTGGTTTACAACCTTACACAGTTTTAGTAATTGAAGATGCTGCAACTAAAGCAAAATTATTACCTGCTACCTACAATCAATCTCAAATAACTGATTGTTCGCATCTTTTGGTCTTTGCATCATGGACTACAATTACTCCTGCAAATGTTGAAACTTTCATAGCTGAAGTTGCTACAAAAAGGGGGATGCCTTTAGAAGCCTTAAATGATTACAAAAATTACATTCTTTCTTCAGAATCACACTTATCAGAAGAACAAAAAGCTATTTGGAACAGCAAACAAGTATATATCGCTTTAGGTATTGCATTAGCTGCAGCTGCAGAAGCAAGAGTAGATGCTACTCCGATGGAAGGATTTAATCCTGCACAATACAATGAGATATTGGGATTAACAGAACAAGGATTACATGCTTCTGTTGTATTACCACTTGGTTACCGTGACGAACAGGATTGGTTGGCAGGATTAGCAAAGGTTAGAAGAGATAAGAATTTGCTATTTAAAAATATTTAATTGTAATTATATTAAATAAACTTGAAAAGGTTTACTTCAAAAGTTATTCAGTAATGATTAACAATGGAGTAAACCTTTTTTAGTATAAAAATATTTTTGTTCAAGTATAGTCTAAACTTTAATCAAAAAAAGTACAGATTATTTTCCCAACTCTAGTATCAACATTTTTTTAGTTGGAATAGTTATTTTATTTCCGAAAATAGTATTTCCTGTCAAAACATCAGTTACTTTATTGTATCCTTTTGTACGCTCTTCATATTTGTCGATATTAACAGTCTGTTCTTTGTCACTTGTATTCATTACACACATGATTGTCTGTTTTTCATCATATCTAAAATAAACATATAGTCCATCGTAAGGAACATATTGCATTAGTTTTCCTGTCTTTAACGCTGTTGAATGTAGTCTATAATTAGCCAGATTTTTTACCAAATCTTGTACTTCTTTTTCTTGAAGAGTAAGATTTTCACCTGTAAAAGCATTCTTCTTATCACCTTTCCATCCACCTGCAAAATCCAGTCTTACCCATCCATCAGGATTACTTTCTCCTTTCATTAATATTTCTGTACCATAATAAAGTTCAGGTATACCTCTACATGTTAACAACCATTCGATTCCCATTTTTTGTTTGTCAACATCTTCTTTAACATAACTAAAAAATCGAGTCATGTCATGATTATCTAGAAAAATTGCATTTCGTGAGGGATCTTTGTATACAAAATCTTGGGCCAAAGTTGTGTAGAGTTTTGTCACTCCATCATTCCATCCATACTTTTCTTGCATCGCAGGCTGAATTCCATTAAATAATGTTTGAAAATCAGTAGCACCCTGTAAATTGCTTTTCAATGGAACATTATAATTATTTTCAACAAAATAACTTTGATTAAGGACTGAATTTACCCATGTTTCACCGAACATTGTAATATGAGGATATTCATCAATTAATGCTTTATTGCAACGATTCATGAATGGAATATCATTATATATATAAGTATCAATTCTCCATCCGTCAACTCCAAATTCCTCGACACTCCATATAGCATGTTGAATCAAATAATTAACAACAAATGGATTTGCCTGATTTAGGTCAGGCATTTCTTTTGTAAACCAACCATCTGTGGTAATCTTAGCCTCATTTTTTGAGCCGTGTGGGTCAAATAAAGGTTGATCCTTAAAGCTAGTTTGAGTATAATTTGGCCATTGATGAAACCAATCCTTAGTAGGAGGATCCATTTTTGTTATATGAAAACTACCTGTATGATTATAAACCGCATCCTGAATAAGCTTCATTCCTCTTTTATGAAGGGAATCACTTAATGTTTTATAAAGTTGAGTACCACCAAAACGAGGTTCAATTGAATAATGATTAGTAAATGCATACCCGTGTTCTGTACGGTTTGGCATATCGTTTTCAATTACCGGAGTCATCCATAGAGTTGTCACTCCAAGTGATTGTAAATAGTCTAAGTGCTTAATAATTCCTTGAAAGTCACCACCATGACGATGATAAATAGAGTCTCTATTAAGTGATTGATCTCTCATTCCTAGTATTTTATCATTGCTTTCATCACCATTACTAAATCGATCAGGCATAAGTAAATAGATAAAATCTGAAGAAGTAACACCTTGTGCGAAAGCAGTTCCGTTTCCTTTTCTTCTCGCATCCAAATGCCATTTTATAGAGTGAGATTTTCCATCTTTATTAAAATTAAAAGATACAATGCCAGGTTTTGCAAGTGGAGAGATAAATATATCTAACGAAATATATTTGCTATTGTCTAACTGGTTCACTTTTAAAATGGTAATACCAGGATAATTGATTGTTACCTTTTCTTTATTAAAACCAAAAGAATCACTCTTAATAAGTAATTGAACTTTATTCCATTTCATTCCGACCCACCAATTAGTAGGATAGATCTGTATAATTTGACTGTTGACAATAAAAGAAAAATGAAACAAAATAATAAAAGGCAAAAAAGATTTTTTCATACACATAGCTGTTGTTTAAGTTGCAATACTAAGCATTTATCGAAAAACTTTCGTCATGTTTAATAACTTGGTCGAGTGACAAAATAAATCAAAGTAAAATAATTATTTGGTTCTGACTATATAATGCTATTATACGGAATACAGACATAGGATCGATTAATATACTAAAAGAGTAAAAAGAAAAAATATAAAAATAAGTCTGTTGAAAATAGTTTCTTTACACTAAATAGTATCATTATTCTCTGCGATTAAATGAATAATTACGATTTTTAGTATTCTAAAATCAATTTTGGGCAAAAACAACTGATGTATCTATTAGCGCCTATCTCTTTTTACATTTGATAAATAATAAAAGCTAGTAATTATATAAAAAATAAGTTAAATAGTATAAATCCAAGGTGAATCCCAATTCTAGATTTGCTAAAATTATTTCTTAGCATTAAAGCTGGAGATAATCATTCAAATGAAAAAGATATTATTTGGTAATTTAATGTCAATTATAACATTTTTTACCGTTATTTTTTCTCAAATTTATCCATTCTTAAGATTTACAGCAAAGTGGATTATTTATATTTCGCTGACCTTGTTAATAACCTTCAAAAGCAATGCTCAACAATTAACGGAAAACTTTAATGAAACAACAACCTCATCATTAACGGGTGGAACAGGTATGCCTACTAGTTATGCCACAGGAAATTATGTACTTGCTAGTGGTACATGGGGATTTAAAAATGTTCAAAACACTACTAATTCACTTAATTACCATTCTTCTCCTAATGGATGTCAAATTGGTAGTACAAGTGGGTCAAATATTATTTCACCACTTATTGCAAATGGTGGTATTGGGACAATTTCTTTTTGGGCGTCAAGTTCAACAGGGGCGGGTTCACCTCTACAAGTGGGTATATCAACTGATGGTGGAATTAATTTTATTCAAATTGGTTCTTCTTATGCATTAACTACAACTTCAACACTTTATAATTGTGTCGTAAATAATTTAACCTCAAACCTAGTTATTCGCTTTTTTAAAACTAGTACGGTTGTTTATATTGATGATATAACTGTTACAGCAGCACCTTCTGTTAGCTACTATTGGAATGGCAGTAATACAACTGCATTAAATAATACATGGAATAACACGAATACAAATTGGAGTTCTCCGTCGTCGCAATCCACACTTAATGCAATATGGCCTATCTCAGGTACATTTTCAGCCAATTTTAATAGTGCTACTAATCCCACATCTATAACAATTCCTAGTACAATTTCAACAATTCCAAACAACATTAATATTGGAAGCAACTTTTATACTTTCACTTCTATTGGCACATCAACAGGGAGTATTGCATCACCTATAAATTTAAACGCTAATTTCCTAACGTTATCCCCAATAAATACAGCCAATTTAAGTTTATCGGGTATCATCTCTGGAACGGGTGGATTAAGTTTAAAGGGGGGAGGAGTAGGGAATGAAATGGGTGGGTGTGTCATATTAAATGCATTAAATACTTTTAGTGGGAATACTGCAATTGGAGCATTCAACAATAATGCTGTTCTACAAATAGATCAATTAGGCGCAATCTCAAATTCAACAATCTCAATCGCAAATAATAGTCAATTATTTTTAAATGGGGTATCTCCTTCTATTTATTCACAAGGATTGAAAACATTAACACTAAATGGTACTGGTAATGCTATTAATATAGGTGCAATGAGAACCGCTAATAATAACATTTACACTTGGAATGGCGCATTAATAATGTCAAGTAATACTAGCATTAATGTAGGAGGTACAGGTATCTTAAACCTTCCTGGAATCATAAGCTTGTCCTCGAATGGTCTCACAAAAGAAGGGACAGGTACACTTGTAATAAATAGTATTGGAAACAGTGGAACTGGACTTATTACTCTCAATAACGGAACTTTAAAAACGACTAACCCTAATGTGCTTTTTAACGGAAGTGGATTACTAATTGGATCAGGTAGTACTTTTGATTTGGCGGGAAATAATCAATTAATTGGAGCCCTCTCAGGAACAGGAACTATTACAAGTAGTAATATTGGGAACCCAAATTTGACGATTGGTAGCGACAATACATCTACTACATTTGCTGGTTTAATTCAAAATGGTTCAGCTTCAAGTCTAAATCTGATTAAATCTGGATCAGGTACATTAATATTGTCAGGCAATCTTACGAATACAGGTACTACTACTATAAATTCTGGTATACTTAAAGTAAATGGAAGTTTACCTGTTGGAAATAATTTATCAATCGCTCAATCAGGAACTTTAACTGGAATTGGAAGTGTAAATGGTTCAACAATAATTAATGGTCTAGTAAGTCCGAGTGATATTGGTACAATTGGAAATTTAAGTACTGGAAACACTACATTTAGTTCAGGTGGCACTTATCATGTAGATATAAATTCTATCCCATCTAATGGTACAATCGGAGTAAATTGGGATAATTTAGTTTGTAATAGTATTACAAATAATGCCACTGCCCTTTCTAAATTCAATTTTTCTATCAACGGAACAATTTCAGGCTTTAGTAATTCTGCTTTCTATACTTGGTCGATTGGTAGTTACTCTGGAATTGCACCATCCATTGAAAATATAAACCTAGTAACTACAGGTCTAACAAATAATATTTCAGGAGGCACTTTCAGAATTGCTTTTATCAATGGGAATATAAATTTAGTATTCACCCCATTAACGATTTGTTTGGCACCAATTAGTCAACCTACAGGATTAGAATTTACTTATCCTTCCTCTTCAGCAATTCTTGTATCTTTTACAATTCCTTCAGTTCTACCAAGTGGATATTTAGTAATAAGAACCTTAAATAATACAGTTCCTACTTCACCAATTGATGGAATTTCATATTCAGTCCATAGCGCTAATTTAGGCGGGTACATTGAACTTGATTCTAATAGTGCAACTTTTACTTCTTCTAGTTTAAATGCTGGAACAAACTATTGGTATTGGATTTATTCTTACAACAATTTGGACTGTTCAGGTGGTCCTATTTATCAAACGATAAATCCATTGTCAGCAATGACCACTACTGTAGTCCCTTCAATTACTTTATCAAAACATATTCTTTCATCTTTTTGCTACTCCCAAGGATATGGACCATCAGGCAATCAATTATTCAATATAACTGCTAATAATTTATCTATCCCAAATGGCAGTCTATTAATTAATGGTACTACTAATTATCTAGTTTCTTCAGATAACATTTCTTACAATAGTTCTATAACAATTCCATTTAACAATTTCAATCTTGCATCTACTCCAATTTTTGTTCGTCTGAAGGCAGGTTTAATACAAAATAATTATAATGGTGACACTATTTTCATATCAGGAGGAGGAGCAAATTCTACTTCTGTTCAATGCAATGGAGTGGTAACCTCTCCGCCATCTGTTTTGGCAGGATGGGAAATGTATGGCCAATATTTATATGGAACAGATTCTTTGCAACCCACTACTATTGATACCAATGTAACAGTAATAGGTCTTGTAAGAGGTTCAGGAGTAGGTGTAGGAGGAAGTTCTGTATATAATGCATGGGGAGGAAATGGATTTACGGCTTATTTACCTGCAACGGGAATTACAAATAATGTATTTTATACCTTCTCAATAAAATGTAATATTGGATACTCTATGTCATTAGCTGCTATAACTCCTTTTTATTACCGAAGGTCAGGGACAGGGCCCACATCAGGATTATTGCAATATCAGTTAGATAACAATCCATTTGTAAGTTTCGATACAATTAGTTTTCCCTCTTCTTTAGCAAGTGGAGCTTTATTATCAACTATTAACCTTAATAACATCCTCGATTTACAAACTATTGCATCAAATACTAGAATTACTTTCCGATTAATACCCTATAATGCTTCAGGTAGCATTGGTACGTTTTATATTTTTGATGGAATAACAGGAAACGATTTGTCTATAATTGGTTCTACGATAGCTTTAAAGCCTAAAATAACAAGTAATCTTACAGCGAATTCTGTTTATGGAACAAATTCTAACTATCAAATAATTGCGACAAATGCAAATAGATTTGGTGCATCTAATTTGCCTATCGGTTTGACAATAGATTCATTAACTGGTATAATTAGTGTTTCAAATACGACTCTAGCTGGAAATTTTGCAATTATAATTTCAGCTACTAATCAAAGTGGTAGTGTGAGTGATACACTCAATTACATTGTAACAAAAGCGCCTTTGAGAATATCGGCAGCCAATCAAATAAAACCTTATGGAAGCGAGATGAACAAGGATAGTTTACAATATTCTTCGATTGGCCTATTAAACAATGATAAAATTTTAGGCATGAATTGGATAAGTGATGGTATTTTATATTCAGCTCTCCCAAATTCATATTCTTTAATTCCATCTCTAGTTTACGGTGTTGGAATTGAAAATTATACTATTACTTATGAAAGTGGATTATTAACCGTCAATAAAGGAGAACATGGTGTTTGGGTAGGGGTATCGAATTCCAATTTAAGAGATAGTTTAAATTGGGAAGACTTACAAATAATTGTTGCAGGTGATAATTTAACTATTCATCCTTATAAAATTAATTACCCTAGTTTAAAAGACACAATTTCTTTGAATAACTTAAATATGGATAGTGCCACTACGTTTTTAATCGATAAAAATGCTGTCTTGCAGATAATGGGACTTATTACTAATAGTGGTTTACTCTCTATAGAAGGGACAATTGAATTTAATGGCAAATTGCCTCAAACTATTTCTTTAAATTGTTTTAGCAATAATACAATTCAAAACCTGTCAATAAATAATGCAGAAGGAGTAACTGTTTTAGGAGCATTAAAAATCAAGGGTACAGTAAAACCAATTTTAGGAACTTTAAATACAAGCGACCATATTACATTATTATCTGATAGTAATTCAACTGCAAGAATATCTTCTGGTATTGGCAATTATCTAAATGGGAAGATAAAAGTTGAAAGATATATTACTCCTAAAAGTATCAGAAAATACAGTTTTATCGGATCATCAGTTGCAGAAGTATCATTCCGAAATTCATGGCAACAGCAAATTTATATCACAGGAAATGGGATTGGTGGGCAAACATGTGGATCGACTTTTGGAAACGGAGGAAATACAGACAAATATAATAGTAATGGGTTTGACAAAACACTTAACAATACGCCTAGTTTATATACATATAGCGCAGTTCCTATTAATGGCAGTCGGTGGACTAGTATTATTAATACAGATAGTATAAATCTAATACCTGGAGTTGGTTATAAAGTCAATATTCGTGGCAATAGAAATGGCATAATTAGCTGTGATAATCAATTGAATCAAATACTACCCAATAATCCAGACGCAGTAGTTATATCAGCAACAGGACGGGTAAACATGGGCAATATAATTGTTCCTTTAAACGATACTTTGCTACAGAAATACACCCTCATTGCAAATCCTTATCCAAGTCAAATAAGTTTTACTTCACTACATACCGTAAATAATTTGATTACCAACAAATATTGGTCTTATAGTCCCTTTGGAAATGGAAATTATACAACTTGTTGTGAGGGTGTATATGCAAATCAAGCAAACGGATTTAATAGTTATAATGGTGATATTATAATGAGCGGTCAAGCATTTTTTGTTGAGGCAAAAGAGAATGGTAACCTAGTATTTAGTGAAATGAATAAAATTGATAATCCATCACCTAACACTAATTACTTTGGAATCACTGCTGACAATTTGATTAGAATTAGTCTATTTCCTGACAGTTCTAATAATACATTGTTAGATGAAATTGTACTTAGATTTAATCAACATGGGACAAAGTCATATAATAATAATTGGGATGCCATTTCATTTAATTGTGGAAATCAGGTACTGAGCATTTTAAAAGGCGACATGTCACTTTCAATTGCAACTTTTCCTGATTACTCATTCTCTGATACAGTGCTAATTGGTATAAAAAGTAATTCGGTTGGTAGCTATATACTTTCTTTCAATAATTTAATGGATACTAACTCTATTGCCTCTGTTACTATGTATGATAAGTTTTTAAACCTCTATTCAATAGTAAGCAAGGGAAGTTTTTATTCCTTTAACATTACAAATGACACTTTAAGTAAAGGAAATAATCGCTTTCAATTAATTGTAAATCAATGGCCATTAGCAATAAATAAAATAATTTTAAAATTGAAAGAAAATCAAAATGGTGTAAGTATTAAGTGGCAAGTAAGTAGAGATATTAAAGGAAATTTTTATCAGGTTGAACGAAGTAATAACGGAATTAATTTCACTGCATTATATCAGGTCAAATCAGACAATACAAATTATTATTCAACTGTAGATAATGAAACGCTTAAAAATAAGACTTATTACCGTATCAAAGCAACTGAATTAGATGGAACAATTATTTATAGTCCAACCCAAACAATCATTTCGCAGATAGAAAATATTGAGTCTTATATATCCGTATTTCCGAATCCCGTTCATGATATGATGATTGTCAAAATTAATTCGGAAACATTTACAAATTATCGAATTGAAATTAATACTATTGAGGGAAAAAAAATATTCTCAGAAAATAAGACATTAAAAAATGAACTTATGATTAATACGCAAATTCTTTCTGAAGGAATTTACTACTTAATTATTAATGACAATAACGGATTAGTATTTAAAACTAAATTCATAAAATTCTAAGGATAATGAGGGTAAAAAAGGTGGTTCAATTGTAGAACCGCCTTTTTTACTAAATACTTCAATATGACAATTCAATATTTAATTATATTATCAAATTCCAATCTGTAATTCCTGCTTTTCCACATCCATTGCTTTATTTACAATGTCCTTTATTACTTCATCTAGCTTTTTTGCTTCTCTTTCTAAATAATAAATTATATTATTAGTTTTTAATTCTTCTAGCGGTAAGCGCTGAATAAGGGGAATCATACCCATTATATTTACTAAAGGATGCCGAACTAAATGAGATTGAATCCATGCAATTTCCTTTAGCTTTTTATTTTGCTCTTCAATAGCATTCAAATATTTAATATTTCCTGTAACATC
>CANCPA010000127.1 GCA_947379895.1 Chitinophagaceae bacterium
GCTGTAGCAACGATTAGTGGTTCTACGGTGACAATTGTTGGTGCAGGAACCACTACTATTACGGCTACACAGGCATCGACTATCAATTATTTAGCAGGTTCTATATCGGTGACACTAACTGTTAATAGAGCGCCGCTGACAATCACTGCATCCGATCAAAGTAAGACTTACGGCAATACGCTTTCTTTAGGAACGACTTCATTTATCACAACTGGATTATTATTTAGTGATGCGGTTTCTGCTGTAACCTTAACAAGTGCGGGTGCTATCAATACTGCTTCAGCAACTACTTACCCAATCGTACCAAGTGCAGCAGTAGGAACAGGTTTAAATAACTACACTATAACTTACAATAATGGGTCATTGACAGTAAATAAAGCTGATTTAATCGTTACCGCCGAAAGTAAAAATGTATCGCTTGGTTCTGCAACACCCAATTTGACATCCACTTATTCAGGATTTGTAAATGGTGAAAATGCTTCTGTCATTAGTGGTACACCTGCTTTAACCACTTCTTATACTTCCAATACCTTACAGAGTGCAAGTCCTCTAGCTATTTCAGCCGCAATTGGGACTTTGTCTTCTGCTAATTATTCTTTCAATTTTGTATCGGGATCAATCATCATTTATTGTACAACAGGAACTTGGACAGGATTGGTTTCTAGTGATTATACCAACTCAGGCAATTGGTGTAATGGAATAGTGCCGAGTTCAAATACAAACGTAAATATAGTTGCAGCAGCACCTAATGCACCTATCATATCAGGAACTTTTGCTGTAGATAGTTTGGTTGTTCCAGCAGGTGCTTTAATGACGGTAACCGGTACCTTGAACATTTTAGGGAATATCAATAATGGTGGTACAATTGACGCTAAAAATGGAACAGTCATATTAAACGGAAGTGCTGCACAAACTATTCCTGCAAATACATTTAATGGAAATACGGTACAGAATCTAACCATCAATAATGCTGCTGGAGTTACACTTGCAGGATCATTGACAGTCACAGGTACTGTAACCCCCACCTTAGGAACTTTAAATACGGGTGGGAACTTAGTGTTGAAATCTGATAGTCTATCCACTGCAAGAATAGGTGTTGGGTCAGGAAATTACGTGAATGGAAATGTAACTGTTCAACGCTTTATCACAGCAAAGACTGCCCGTAAGTATAGCTTTATTGGTAGTATTGTTTCTGCACCAATTCGTTCTTCATGGCAACAACAAATATTTATCACGGGTGCAGGTACAGGGGGAACAACTTGTGGAAATACTAATGGAGATGGGGGAAGTAATGATAAATATAATTCAAACGGATTTGACCAAACGATAGCTAATGCAGCTAGTATGTTTACTTACAATGCATCTCCTGTAAATGGTTCCCGTTGGGTAAGCATTCCAAATACAAAATCGACCAATCTTACCCCTGGAATTGGATATAAAGTAAATATACGTGGAGATAGAAATAGTGGTACTGTAACTTGTACGAATCAATTGAACTCAGATACTCCGTCTGCACCGGAAGCAGTAACATTAAGTGCAACAGGTACAGTAACTACAGGCGATTTGACAGTAGCCTTGAATGATACCACTTATAGCAAATATTCTTTGTTGGCTAATCCTTATCCAAGTCAAATTGATTTTGCAACAATTGTATCTCAGAATTTAAACCTTAATAATAAGATGTGGTCGTATAGTCCATTCGGGAATGGTAACTATACCACTTACTCTCAAGGTCTAGTTGTAAATGCTGCACAAGGATTTGATAATACTAACGGTAGTTACCTGTCAAGTGGTCAGGCATTCTTTGTAGAGGCGAACGCAAATGGGAATGTTACCTTCCATGAAAATGTAAAGACAAGCGGAACCATTCCAAACACTCAGTACTTTGGAATAAATACTATCAAGATGATTCGCATTGGAATGAGAACAATTTCTGATTCCTTATTGGATGAAACATTAATACGTTTTAATGGTAGTGGTTCATTAAATTATTTACCTCAGTGGGATGCTGTTTCATTCAGTGGGGCCAATCAAACTTTGGTAGCTATCAAGGGCAATCATCATTTGGCAATCTCAACATTACCTGATTCACTTTTAGATGATACGACAATGTTGGGAGTAAACAGTTCTAAAATCGGATCTTTCAAACTGTCCTTCTCTAATTATGCAGGAATTGACACATCAACAACGATCATATTAAGGGATAATTTCGTAGGGATCAATCAAGATATGCGTAAGAAAAATGATTATGTGTTCAATGTGACGAGTGATGTAAACAGTAAGGGGAATAATCGTTTTGCCTTATTATTTAATCATATAACTCCTCAAATACTACCTGTAAGCTTTACAGATATAGCTGCAAGAGAAGAAAGTGGTAGTGTTTATGTTACATGGAGTGTTGCTAAAGAATTGAATATCGATAAGTATAGGGTTGAAAGAAGTTTGGATGGGCAGAATTTTACGGTTTGTTCATCTGTTAAGGCAAATAACTCAAAAAGTTATAGTGCAATAGATTCAAAAACGCCTGCAAATGGGACTCCAATTTACTATCGTGTTTTGGCAATAGGGACAGATGGAAGTATGGTATATAGCAAAATTGCAAAACTTATCACGAATCACCTGCCACTGTTTACCATCTATCCAAACCCTTTGAAAGGTAATACTTTGAAGGTTCAATTTGAAAATGTATTGGCTGGTAAATATGTAGTAACCATCACGAATGCATTGGGTCAAAAGGTTGCTGAACAAGTAATCAACCATGTAGGAGGTAACGGTACACAAGAACTCAGCATCAATCAGAAAATTGCAGGCGGGGTTTACAATGTGACTATAAGTTCGGTCGATACAAAGGATAGGGTTTATCAATCAAATTTATTGGTTCAATAGATATTAGTGGTTAGTTGTTAGGTGTTAGTGGTTAGTAGGCGGAGTACTTGGTATTAAATTCAAATGGAATGTAGCTTTTTGAAAGTTATCAACTTTCGAGGGATTTTCAAACCTAATTTTAAAATAAGAGGATATGATTATAGCTTTTATGTCATTGCGAAGTTCGCAAAGGTTATAAAATTGATTTTTATGTCATTGCGAAGTTCGCAAAGGGTATAAAATTGATTTTTATGTCAATTCCATATCAGCAGGGAGTATAAAATTGATTTTTATGTCATTGCGAAGTTCGCAAAGGTTATAAAATTGATATTTATGTCAATTCCATATCAGATGGACGTTTAAAAATAATTTTTATGCCTAATTTTTTAAGTCATTCATAATTAAGATAAAAAAATGCGGATAATTAATGGTACACTTGTTAACGTTGGAGTCATCTTTATTTTGATTTTCTGTATAAATGTTACGCCGAATGCCCAAACCTATCTTTCTTTTGAGGATGCCAATCCTCCATCAGGATGGACAAATTCAGGTATCAATCCATTAACAACTTCTAATGCACATTATAAAGTAGGGCGACAGTCATTAAAATGGCAATGGAACGCAGGAGATACTCTACAAGCCAATAATCCAGATACCCTTTTGTCGGTGTCAAGCATTAAATCAAATAGTATTGGGTTTTATACATGGGTTTATAATGAAAATCCAAAAAAGGATTCTTTACAGTTCTTGTTTACTGACGCTACAAATACAGTGAACTTATCGTTTAAGATGTATATCAATTATAAAGGATGGCGTTGTATTTATGTAGATTTAAAAGGGGATTTACATTATTCCTTTGATGCCTCTTACCCATTAAAATATTTGAATGTAATTGCTCCTACTACAGGAAGTGGAAACCTATATTTTGATTTATTTGAAATTCAGGATGGTGCTCTTTGGAACAAGGGTAATGATTTCTTTGTGAAGGTAGATCCAGGTCCGCCGTATGATTATATGACCCCTCGAAAATTAAAGCCTGATACAAGTGCAGTAAACTTGTCTGATTCAGTTGAAATTAATCGTATTGAAAAAAAACTGGAATCTTGGATTATAGATTCTACAGCAATTGTTGGCGATACTAGAGGCTATCTGAAAAGTAGAATTGCAGGAATACAATACTGGATTAAAGAGGCTACTACAAAAAGATATAGTCCAATATACCATCTAAAATTTGAAAGACAAGCTGATAATTCGGTAATTGCTTATGATTCTATAACAGGTGAAGGAAAGGGACTATTCTCCTCATCTTTTGCATATTCACAAACAATATCAAACTATACAACAAATGTATTACTTCAGCTTGCCTTGAATTATAAAATAAATAAGGTTAAATCAGATTTGCAAAGATGTATTGATATCTTGGATTGGATGTATGATCAGGGAATGGCAGATAGTAGTATAATGGGATCAATGTATCTTCAGAATGTAAGATTAACTGCTTTGCCACAAGCTTTCTTTATTCTTAGAAAGGATTTGCCTTCAAGTACGTTTACGAATACTTTAAATACGATTCATTGGCTGACAATGTTTGGTACAACTTACGCAAACAAATATGCTTCTATGGAATCAAAAAGTGCTGATGACATCAGGAGTGGAGGCATTGGTAAATTGATTTATGCATTATGTATAAAAAATAAAAAGGAGAGAATCGTATCCGTAGATAGCTTACAATCCTTTTTCAATTTTGCCTTTTCAGTATCACCTGGTTCTACGGACATTTTTAAGTATGATTATTCCACCTATCATCATGGTGGTACTTACACAAGCGAATATGGGGATGATGCCCTTCACCAATCTTCGTTAATTTATTATTTCTTGGATAGCACTAAGTACTCTTTGGATATTTCAATCTATAACCAATTACGTAATTCATGGATACGATATGATTTGTTTTCAACCAATTATGGTACTCCTGCAGGAACAGGAGGCAGATTCCCATTGAACACTGGCAATATGCTTGAACATACTCAAGCTATGGCGGCTTTGGCTTTGACCAATAAAGGGCTTGTCGATGACAGTTTGAAGGGGACATTTATTAGGTTGATGAACATGGATACGGCTTTGATAAGAGCCAATGTTTTATTAAAATCATCCACATCCATTCAATATACGGCAAGTTTGGGAGCGGCTAAGGATTTGGTAAAGGCATTGCAATTAAGTGCCACCCCCTCAAAAGACCCTGTTGATGTACAGTTTATGCCTTATTCTGGTTTATTTATGAATAGAAATAAGGGATGGCTGACTACCATCAAGGGCTTTAGTAAATATATTTATGATTATGAGTTTCTGACAGGTACTACTGATAATTTCTTGGGTAGGTATCTTAGTTATGGCAACATGGAAATATCTTCAACTTTATACAAGAAATCAAGGTTTGTCGATCTATGTTTCGATTGGTCACATATTGCAGGAACTACTGCCAAGTACTTGCCAATGTCGTTAATCAAAACCCAAGATTCCGCAATGGGAGGTTCCTACTGGCGGTTTAGCGACCAAACATTTCTTGGAGGTGTTCGGCTGAATGATAGTATTGGAGCGTTTTCCATGTTTCTTCATAATACAACAAAGGACTTTGATTCAACATTCAGGGCAAAGAAATCTTCCTTTTTCTTTGGTGATATCATTTATTGTATGGGTAGTTCCATTAAAAATAGTGACAATTCCAATTTTACCCATACTACTTTATACCAAACTTTATTACCTAAAAATACAAGCCCTCTTCTCTATATTAATGGAGTAGTTGATACGCTATCACACAAATATTCAAGTTCTACAAAAAACCTATCTATTAAGGATTCATGGGGTAATGTTTATATTGTTAATGGTGGTAACGATAGTTTGTATGTTAAAAGAGAAGTTAGGGACAATTTGGTAAATAATACAAATGATACGGTTTTGCAATACCGTACCTATGATGTAGCCTATTTAAGTCATGGAAAGACACCTAATAACAAAGCATATAATTATGCTGTTTTGTTGCAGCCATCACAAGGGCTAATTGATTCGATGATGAATCCTATGACTACAATTTTTCAAGTGTTACGTCAAGATGATTCTGCACATGTGGTTTATAATAATAGCAAAGGTGTTTTTGGATTTTCAATCTTTACAAAAATTTCAAATATTAATTATCCCAACTCCATATTAAAGTCGGTTTATAGTCCTTCAATATTGATGGAATCAATAAGTAGTGACTCAGTAACAAGGACTATTGCATTTACTGACCCCGATTTAAGAAGGAAAATTGGTGCTGCAGATACTTTGTTTGGTCAAAGTAAAACAGATAGTATAGATGTTAAGGGGAAATATG
This sequence comes from Chitinophagaceae bacterium, assembly GCA_947379895.1. Taxonomy (GTDB): domain Bacteria; phylum Bacteroidota; class Bacteroidia; order Chitinophagales; family Chitinophagaceae; genus Parasediminibacterium. The sequence continues at coordinate 6,236 of CANCPA010000127.1, forward strand.
TACTTGTAAATGGTGATTTTTCCGATGTTTCTCTCAGATATTTAGGAGCAAATTTGAGTAGGATTTATATAAATGCAAGTGAAGGGAAAACATACAAGTTACAGTTACAGGCAATTGATTCCAATAAGGTAGGAGTGCCATTTACAAAAGGAAATTTAGCAATCATTCGATTGAATAAAGTTTCTAATGGTGGAGGGCAGGTAAATATTGACGAATATGATACGCTTGGGCATTTAAAACAAAGTATTATCATAGACTCTGTATATCAGCCAAATGCAAATACCTCTGCTGAGGAAGGTTATTTATCCTTATCAGGTGATGGACATTTTATTGGAATTACAGGATATTCAAGGACTACTTCCGCAAGTGGTGGACTTTATGCTAGTCGATCTGATACACTAAATAGGGCAGTGGCATTTATTAAATATGATGGTTCTGCAATCAGGAATAATGTTATTCCTTCTTTAGACCTTAGTAAACCCTTTTTTCCAAAGTCGGTATTTACAACAGATGGTAGTGACTTTTGGTTAGGATATGGAAACTTGTCTTCTAACTATGGTGGGGTTATGTATGGAAGAGTTGGAAGTAAAGGAAAACAGATTCCGCTAAAAAGTTTGACTGATTTCAAAACAGGATATAGTGTAAGACAGCTAAATGTAAATCAAGCAGACCATTTTCTGTATTTCGGAATTGGTAGTACTAGGCTGAATTATTTTGATTCAAGTATTTTACCTAGTGATTCAATTTCATCTGCCTCCATTTTAAAAACAATAAAAAATACTTTTAAAAGCGGTGTTAAAGGGTTCTGTTTTGTTCAAAAGGATTCTACTCAACTTTTGTATATGGCAATTTCTACTACTTCTGGCCCTGGAATAATCAAATTTCGAATGAATCAACTTTTAAAAACATGGGATTCAGTGGGTGCTTATGGATTGGCTGCGGATAACTACTTTTCATTGACGGCAACCCTTTCAGGAAGTAATGTTAAGTTGTATGTGATAAGAAAAAGTGTCAACACCAATTCTAAAAGTGAATTGGTCATGATTAATGACTTTGTAGATGGGGATATGACGCAATCATCAGAAAATGTATTAATAGCTGCTAATAGTACTTCAAGTCAAGTGTTTCGTGGTATTTCGTTGGTACCCACAATTGAGGGAGTTCCACTTAATATCAAAGTGTTTCCTTCTGTTCCATTAAACAACTCTCCATCAAACAATAGAATACTAATTTATCCTAATCCTTCAAAGGATTTTATTGAGGTAGTTTATGAAAAGCTGACAAATACAAGGTCTGTTTTGCAAGTATTTAATATAAGTGGAAATTTAGTGATTGAGAAATCACTTGGAAATAATAGTAATAAAACGAAAGTGGATATTTCAACGTTTTCAAAAGGTGTTTATATTATCAAAATAGTTACGCCATTTAAAGTAATGAGTACAGAATTTATAAAACAATAATTAGCGATTTAAAATGAGAATGTTAGGTTCAGACAATAAGAGATATATGATAAATAAGATGTTTGGTAGGCGACGTGTTTTTTCATTAGTTATTTTAATCTTTTTAAGTGTAGGAAGTCTTGCACAACCCAAAATGGATGTTGCGAAAATCTTTGACCTTGCTGAGAAACAGTATAAACTGCTCTTAGATGAGCATCGGGATAGTTCCATATTCCCTTTTTCCTTAAAAAAAGATGGTACGTTAAAAGATAGCAAATCGGAGTGGTGGACAAGTGGATTCTTCCCAGGCACACTTTGGTACCTATATGAATATACAAAAAAGGATGAGTGGAAGGATGCTGCAAATAGATGGACTTTGGCATTAAAAAAGGAGCAATGGAATACCACCACCCATGATTTAGGATTCATGTTATATTGTTCTTATGGAAATGGATTAAGACTAACGGGCAATAAATCTTATGTAGCACCCTTATTAAATGGAGCAAAATCTCTATCAACAAGGTTTCATGAAAATGTAGGGTTGATAAAATCATGGGATCGTTTTCCACCAAATGGTCCTGATAGCCTATTTGCTTATCCTGTTATTATCGACAACATGATGAATCTTGAATATCTAACTTGGGCATCCAAGTATTCAGGGAATAAGCAATTTGCGACAATTGCAATGACACATGCAAACAATACGTTAAAGAATCATTTTAGAAAGGATAATAGTTGTTATCATGCAGTTTGCTATGGTGATAATGGACAAGTTTTAGTCAAGAAGACTTGGCAGGGTTTCTCAGATTCTTCCTCGTGGGCAAGGGGGCAAGCGTGGGCAATATATGGCTACACCATGATGTACAGGGAAACAAAGAAAATAGAATACCTACAACAAGCTGAAAAAGTAGCCACATTCTACTTAAACCATCCAAATCTTCCAGCAGACAAAATACCTTATTGGGATTTTAATGCCCCCCAAATTCCTAATGAAGAAAGGGATGCATCTGCAGGTGCAGTTGTCGCATCAGCATTATTGGAACTGAGTGGATATGTTCCTGCTAAAAAACAATATTATTTAAATGCCGCCGAAACAATGCTGCAGAGCCTTAGCAGCAACGAATACACTTATCCTAGTGGTGAAGGGCATGGTTATATACTAAAGCATAGCGTAGGATTCAAACCAAAAGGAGGTGAAATAGATGTGCCATTAGTGTATGCAGATTATTACTACTTAGAGGCCTTATTAAGGTATAAAAAGTTGAAGTCGGGTATTAAAAAGGTTAAATAAGGAATTTAGTCTTGGATTCAAGTGATTTCCTTTTTGGGATAAGCGAAGGATTATAAAAATTAGAAAAAGAACATGACAAAAATGAATGTAGTAAAAGTAATAGCCATTTGTTGTATTAGTTGGTTTGCCCATAATCTTGGTTTTTCGCAAGGAATGCATCCTGATGTTCAAATAGCCAAGGTAAAAGAGCAATTGAAGTGCAAGAACGAAAGGATTACAAATGCTTATAATCAGTTGGTTTTGAAAGCGGATAATGCTTTGAAAGAGAATAATCACGCATTAGAAGATTTTAGTATTCCAGGTCGTTATATCAATGAAGAGTTACATGTGAAAAATTCTCAGTCGTTGCAAATCGATGCATTTAATGCTTATGTCTGTGCTTTGGCCTATCGGTTAAATGGCGATAAGAAATACGGTCAAAAAGCTTGTGGATTACTCAATGCTTGGGGAAGTATTAATCGAAAATTCTCTGATTATGATGGCGTTTTGGTAATGGCCTATTCGGGTGCGGGTTTGATGAATGCGGCATTACTCATGAAGAAACAGAAAATTTGGGATGATACTAATCAAAAGCAATTTGAGTTATGGGTGAAGGGTGTTTACAAGGTTTCTGGAGATAGCATAAGAACCCGTAAAAACAATTGGGGTGATTGGGGGAGATATGCATCGCTACTAGCAGCCTCTTATCTAATTGATAAAAACGAAATAAAAGCGAATTGTAAGTTGATAAAATCCGATTTGGCGGCAAAAATTACAGAGAATGGTTCGATGCCAGAAGAGACTAAAAGAAAAGAAAAAGGGATTTGGTACACTTATTTTTCATTAGCTCCAATTACTGCATCAGCATGGATTATTTATAATGAGACAGGAGAAGACCTATTTCATCAAAATATTAAAAATGCAAGTATAAAGAAGGCATTAGATTATCTTCTTCGCTACACAAATAAGCCTGAAGAATGGCCACATTTTTTAAATCCTGAAAAACCATCATTAAGCAATAATTTAAGTGGTTGGCCTTATAATTTGTTTGAAGCGATGGGAGGTATTTATGGAGATAAGGACTTTGTTGAGGCTGCCGATAAATATCGTCCAATCATTTATTCAAGACATCATTTTGCATGGACTTTCCCAACATTGATGCCTTGCGAGTGGGCTGGAATCAAACAAAAATAACATACGCAAATAGTATTCCTTGGAAACCTGTTGAAATAATAAAAAAGGAATAATAAAAATGATAAGAATGAATAAGATGAAAATGCTTTTGGCATTAAGTGTATGTGTATGGACATTTAAATGTATAGCTCAAGATGCTCCCGTAATTGTAGTGACACCCGAGAATCCTTTTAGTAAGGCTCAAAAGATTATTGTAAAGCCAGAGAATGTGCTGAATACATTACAGCATGAACATCCCCGACTGATATTGACTAAGAAAAGAATCGAGGAGTTAAAACATCAGGCATTAACTGACACAGTATTATCAAGTTATATAAAGTCTGTAATAAAGCAAGCGAATGATCAGCTATTGAAACCTGAAGCAAAGGGGCATCGGGAAGCACTCAATAGAGAATTGTTGTTTGGATTGGCCTATCATCTAACGGATGATAAAAGATATTACCCACCTGTTTTGAAAGATTTACTAAATATATGTGCAAGACAAGATTGGGGTTGGATTCACTTTTTAGATCCTGCTGAAAGCTCAATTGCAGTTGGTATAGGTTATGATTGGTTTTATGATTGTTTCCCAGATTCTACAAAGGCATATTTGAAACATAGACTCATCAATAATGGATTAATACCTGGTCTTGCAGCTTATGAGGGTGCACCTTATGGATGGTTTAGTTATGTTAGGCACAATTGGAATCAAGTCTGTAACTCTGGATTAGTGGTTGGTTCATTGGCTATTGCTGAAACAGACCCTGAATATGCCAAACAAATTATTACTCATGCCCTTGAATCTGAACCTTTGGCCTTAAATGAATATGCACCCGATGGAGCTTACCCTGAAGGAACAGGTTATTGGGGATTCGGTACTTCGTTTTCAGTGAATGGATTTGCTGCTATGAATACTGCTTTAGGTACCGACTTCGGATTGTCAAAGGCAAAAGGTTTTGATCAAACCCTTTATTTTACGCTTTACTCACGAGGAACTACAGGTTTTCAAATGGGGTATGCAGACCAAAGTCCTAAAGGGCCACGTTATCCAAATAGCATGTTTTTATGGGCCGCAAACCGTTTTAACGACCAATATTTAGCAGATAATGAACACGCCTATTTAAAGCAAAGCAAAAAACTTCCTTCTCCTTATCATATTCTATACTATAAGGCACCGAGTGGAAATTCAGTCAATACTATTCCATTAGACCGTTTTTTCAACGGTCCTGTTCCCGTTGTTACGATGAGAGGAAGTTGGACAGATAAGAATGCTGCTTTCATAGGGTTGAAAGGGGGGTATAATCAAGTAAATCATGGACATCTTGACTTAGGCAATTTTGAAATTGATTTGGAAGGTGAAAGATGGCTATATGATATTGGAAGTGACCACTATGAGCTGAATGGGTATTTTAAAATGGACTCTACCCGTTGGAATTATTATCGTTGTAATTCTAAAAGTCATAATGTACCAATGATAGATGGAGAAAATCAAAACATCTATGCAGTTTCAAAAATTACTAAAACGCAATTGAATAATGGCAGTCCTTATGCAATAGCTGATTTGAGTGAGGTTTATAATAAGTCCTGTTCAAAAGTAGAACGTGGTGTTTCCTTAACAGATGAAAGAAAGTCAATCATTGTTCAAGATGAATTTACTTTAAATGGCACTCATGATATTGAATGGGGTGTAAGTACGGATGCTACAATTTCAATTAAAGGAAATCAGGCAACACTAACACAAAATGGCAAAAAAATAAATGCAATCATAATTTCTCCTGCAAATGCTATTTTTTCACAACAAGAGGCTCCTGTTTTGAGCAAGGAGGAAAAGTCAACATCAGGAATACGGAGACTGTTGATTCCATTAAAAAGCGTAAAGGGAAAACAAACTATAAAAGTGCTATTTATTCCAGCAGATAAGCAAGTTTCACCTTCAAACAAAACGTTGATTCCATTGCAATCATGGAATTAATATTCAGTACTTGTATTGATTCAATAAGGTAAAATGTTATTAAGCATAGGTAAAGCACTTTTTTAATAAGAGCATTATAGCAGCGTGTAAACATAAAAAAGAAGAAATGAAATTTATTGGAAGTTTAATTGTTATAGGGATGTCAATCATTTCTTTGGCACAAGCTCAAAAGTCAACTGAAAATTTAAAACTTTCAAAAGGTGATGAGCAAGGATTAGAAGTGCCAAAGAGCCTTGTTATGCAACAAGACAAAGAGGCCTATTCAAATGCGTTAAAGGGGTGGTACACTCTTGATAAAAATTCACATCCACATAGAGCAGATTGGTATGCAGACGCTCATTTTGGAGGCTTTGTACATTGGGGCGTTTCTTCCGCTCTGGCAGGAGAATGGAAAGGGATAGGTACTCTTGGTTATGCAGAACACATCATGCGTTCGAGAATGATTCCTTTGATTGAATATAAAGAGAAAGTTGTTGCACCTTTCAATCCCTTGCGTTTCGATGCAGATGCTTGGATGAAAACTGCCGCCGATGCAGGTATGAAATATTATATCATTACTGCAAAGCACCACGATGGATTTGCCATGTATCCATCAAACGCATATCCATTCGATATTAGGCAAACCAAAATGAAGCAAGACCCAATGAAGGATTTAAGTGTTGCTGCTAAAAAATACGGTATCAAATTCGGATTTTATTATTCACATGCATTTGATTGGGAACACCCTGATGCACCAGGTAATGATTGGGATTTTAAAAATCCTGGCGGAGATAAACTATTGCATGGTGCAAATTGGTGGGAGACTTATCCAGAATTTTTACCAAGGGCAGAAAAGTATGTAAATGAGAAGTCAATCCCTCAAATTTTGGAACTAATTAATAATTATCATCCTGATATTTTATGGTTTGATACACCACATAAACTACCTATTTATCTCAACCTCAAGATAATCAAAGCCATTCGAGATGCAGACCCCAATATTGTGGTTAATGGTCGTCTTGCAAGAGTAGGGAATGTCAATTTTGGTGATTATGCCAATACAGGTGACCGAGCTGCTTTCTTTCGTCCAACAGCAGGATTATGGGAAGGAGTACCTACCACTAATGAATCTTATGGCTATAACAAATATGATAAAAGTCACAAAAGTCCAACTCATTTTATTCGATTATTGGCAAGTGCTGTTGCTAAGGGAGGTAACATTCTACTAAATGTAGGACCTAAAGGGGATGGTACTATAGATTCAAAGGACCTGTATATTTTTAGCAATATTGGAAAATGGATAAAAGTAAATGGGGAAAGCATCTATGGTGCAAAGCGAAATCCGTTAAGCATACAGAGTTGGGGTGAAATTACCCAAAAAGGGAATAATTTATATTTACATGTATTTCAGTGGCCGACTAATAAACAATTAATTATAGGTGGATTGAAAACGAATATTAAAAAAGCATATCTGCTTGCAGAACCTTCACATTCAATAGGGGGGATTTCCAAAATCAATAAAACAGATATTGCTATATCCTTAGATGGAATTACACCTGATACAGCAAATACGGTTATTAAATTGGAATGTGATGAAATCACAAATGCAAATTCTGTTCGATTATTATCTCCTGATGATACTAATACATTACTTGTTTTTGATGCAACTACTCCTGGAAAAGAGTTTTCTTATGGTGATGGTAAAAGGAATAAGAATTTTGCAACTAACTGGAAAAGTACGGACCAGTACTTACAATGGAATGTACGGTTAAATAAAGAATCCAAATACAAGGTAATCCTGCAATATAATACGGTAAAAAGTACAGATAGTGGTAGGATAAATGTTATTGTGGATGATAAAAAGTATCCAATTTCATATTCACCATCTGTCAATATAAACACACTAAGAATTCCCTTTATCGAATTGGCAGAGGGTAACCATACTATTAAGTTACAATTAGAAGATTTCAAAGGAACGCAAGCGTTGCAACCAATGCAGTTGGAGTTAGCACCTATTAAAGAATAGGCTTAATTATCCTAAGATTATAATATTAGCCCTTAAATAGGGCTCATGAATTAAAGTGTATTTACATGAAAAATGTTGTCTTAATTGTTGTTGGTTTATTAGCATTGAATGTCTTTGGA
>CANCPA010000128.1 GCA_947379895.1 Chitinophagaceae bacterium
GGATTGACTATTGGCAAATTAACGATTTCAAACAATGTTACATTTAAAACAGCAACTACAAGAACTTTAAATGTTGGCAGTAATTCCTTTTCTTCAGGCTCAAATGTATTCACAGTCGCTTCTAGCAAGTCGCTAACATTGCAATCTACAGCAAATAGTGTTGGAATCACTATCACTGTAGTTACGGGGTATAAAGCGTCTATTAGTGGTACAGTAAATTTGAGTTCAGGTGCAAGTACTGGACAAGCTCACAAACTAACAACCCCTGATGCAGGCGGTATTACTTTCCAAAATGGGAGTATCTGTAACACCACTTCAGTTTCTAGTTCAAATCCATTTGGAACCGGAATTGATGGAGGTGTAATCTTTACATCAGGATCTTTATTTGTTTTTAAAGGAGGTAGCACCCCTTTTGGAACGGTTGCAACTTGTACCTTTCAAACTGGTAGCAAATTTTCTTTCCAATATATAGGTGCAACAGGTCCAACAGGTGCTGGAAAAACGTATGCAGATTTTGAATACAATACAACTTCAAATCTTTCACTTACAAGTGCAAATGCTACCTGTACTATTGATAACCTTACAATTTTACAAGGAACATTAAATCTTGCTGGTTTAGGAAGTAGTACATCTGTTTCTACAATATCAATTAAAAAAAGTATTGCTGTTTCATCAGGTGCTACTCTTACAATGGGTAATTCTACTGGCACTAATACGGGTGGTTTTGTTTTGAATTTTATAGGTACAACTCCTTCTTACACAAATGCAGGAACCTTAACGGTAAACTCAGTTGGTGGTAGTGGTTATTCTACCACAGTAAATGTAAATACTGGTGCAGCCCTAACTCTTAACAGTGATTTTGATTTGAGTGGTGGAAGTGGATCAGGAAGTAGAAATTTCAACGTCCTTTCAGGAAATTCAGTTTCAATTATTTCAGGAAAAACGCTTACCATACCTGGTACATTTGCAAATAATGGAACTGTAAGTGGAGCAGGAACAGTAAAACTAAATGGTAGTGCTTCTACAGTTTCTGGAACTGGGTCAATCAATAATTTAACCATCAACAATGGTTCAGGAAATTCAACAACTATCTCTAGTGGATCTCAAAGTATAACTGGAACTCTTCTAGTTTCTTCAGGTACTTTGAATACAGGAGGTTTCCTTACCCTTAAATCAACTTCAATCACAAATACAGCTGTCGTTGATCAAGTTGGTGGAACGATAAATGGTAATGTAACTGTTGAACGTTTCATCCCTCAAGGATTTCGTACATTCAGAGATTTAGGCTTTGGTGTTTATAGCAACACAGGTACTATTTATAGTAACTGGCAAGAAAGTGGTACGACAAACAATGGATATGGAATTACTATTACTGGTGCTAAAGCATTAAGTGCAGGCGTAGATAATACGACTGGTTTCGATTATTCTTTAACAGGTAATGGTTCAATTTATCAATATACCAACAATGCTTGGTCGGCTGTTACTTCAACAAAAGGGGCTACACTTGATCCATATAAGGGTTACAGAGTATTAGTAAGAGGCAATAGAACAGTAGATTTATTCCCTGCTAATACCGATGTTCAACCTGCCAATATGATTAGTTCGGCTACCCTTCGCACTACAGGTAAACTAATTACTGGTGACGTAACATATAATATTGGTACTGTTTCAAACGCTGTTGCTGGTTCAAGTACTTATGGATTAACAAGTGGTGCAGGTTCTTACAGCCTAGTTACCAACCCATACATTGCGCCTGTTGATTGGGAGTCTGTTTGGAATAGTGGTGCTACTAATTTGAATGCTAACTTCTGGTACTGCGACCCTACTGGCACCTCAACAGGTAAAAGTAGTGGCTATACTAAATTTGTAAGCTATAGTGCTAGTGGTCATACTACAAGTAATCCGTTAGGCACTTCAAACGTGGGTCGTTACCTACAACCTGGACAAGCTTTCTTTGTTCAAAATGAAACAGCCGGAGCAACTTTGGTATTCAAGGAAACTTATAAGAATGTTTCTCAGTCTAAAACAGCTATTTTCGGTACTACAACACCATTAAATAGAATAGCTATTGCACTTTATAATAGTGGAGAAAACTTAGATGGAGCAGTTACTGTATTTGGTAATCATCCAAAAGCAGTAGGAATTGAAGATGCAGTCAAATTCTCTAATAGCGACGAAAATATCGCTTTCACAGTTGGTACAACTGACCTTGCTATCAATGGTTATTCTTCACCAAGTACTACTGATGCATTACCTATTCATATCTATCAATTAAAGGCAAATACAACTTACACACTTCGTTTAGATGCATCTTTATTTACTGGAAATGGTGTGAATGCTTTTGTTAAAGACAATGTTTCGAATACTACAAAAGCTTTGGTGGGTGATAATACTACCCTTTCTTTCACTACTTCTGCTACCGATGCAGCAAGTTATAGCAGTCGTTATTGTGTAGTTTTTGCACCAACTACTTTACCTATCTCTGCTGTAATTGCTACTGCAACTACAAATGGAAATGACATCGTATTGAATTGGACAATTAAAGGAGAATCAAATGCGGTTTCTTACACAGTAGAAAGTTCTACTGATGGAATTAAATTCTCTTCTATTGCATCAACATCTACTACTTCATTTATTGATGTCGCAGTATCAAATGGTGCTCATTATTATAGAATTAAGGCTACTGATAAGAGTGGTTATTCAACTTACAGTGCCGTAATTTCTGCTTCTATTTCATCTACAGTTGCTACTGTTAGTATCTATCCAAATCCTGTTACAGGAAATAGTTTTGGTTTGAAATTATCTAACATTACTGAAGGTAAATACAGCGTTAAAGTGTTCAATAAATTAGGTCAAACTATGTTAACTAAATCTATTACTCATACGAATGGTACAGCTACAGAAAAAGTTAATCTTGGTAATCACCTAGCTACGGGCATTTATTCTGTAAGTGTAATTGGAGCTAATGGAACTACTTATCAAACTCAAATGAACGTAAAATAGTTTTAACCACCTTACTAATCCATGCTTAATAATAGCATGGATTAGATTAAGATTATAATAATTAAAAAGATGAAAAAAATAAAATTAATCGCTGCAATTATTTTAGCATTTGTGCTTGCAAACCAGGTAAAGGCACAACCAAACCCAGGTCCAGGTAATCAAGGTAGCAACATATCAATCACAAGTGATGGCCCAACAGTTCCATTTGATGGAGGCATGAGCCTTATTCTCCTTGCATCAGGAGTTGGATATGCATCTAAAAAAATGAAAGCTGTTTTAGCAAAATAATTGCAGTTTGCTCAAATTAACATCTCTAAAACATCCCGAAAGCATTCGCTTTTGGGATGTTTTTACACACTCACACACTCACTACTCACATTCTTTTACATGAACAAAGTATTATTTCTAATTTATATCTCTCTGTTGACTGCAAAATTGCCTTTAATTGCACAATCAAAATTTGCAACGGTCACAGGCACCATCAAAAATTCCAAACAAAATTATCTACTGATAGAAAAATTGGGGCAGCCCTCTAATTCAAAAGACACCATCAAGTTGAGTCTTGATGGAAAATTTTCTTACCAAACAAATGACTTGGAATCAATTCAGCCATATAAACTTATTTACGGTTCTCGACTTAATTTGTCTGATACGCCTACTGTTCTTAAAAAAGTAAATTCATCCACAATTGATAAGATTGATTTGATGCTTGATAAAGGATTTGCGCTTAAATTATCTATTGATGCAATTGGTAATCCTTCTTCTAATAATAAAATACAAGGCAAGGGTGCAAATGCGTCTATCTATTATAACAAAAAGATAGCCCTAAACCAAGCCTTTCAATCCAATTATAGTCGGATTTTAAAGACAAATAAAGATACCTTTTCCTACTATGTCGATCAATTGCAGCTCAATAATATAGAATTGATTAAAACCATTCTAAAGCCAAATAATGATGTGCCTGCTGCATATATTGACAAAGAAAGTAATACCTTAAAATACAACATTGCACGCTTGAAAACCTTCTTTGCAACAAGTCAAATAAATAGGTATAAGAATGACAGCATTGTAGCTGTATTTGATAGTAAATACTTTAATTTTTTAAAAGACGTACCTTTCGATCATCCTACAGAAAAAGCAGTTACAACTCCTTATTCTTTCTTTCTGAACACTTACATCGATTACTCATTAGCAAAAAATAACAAAGGAGAAAAGGCAGAAGGAAAAGAATTATTTACTCAGAAATATGACCTTTATAAAACACTTTTCAAATCAGAACAGTTGCGTGATGAACAGATGTTTGATTTATTGTATCAATTTAATGGATCTGCAAAAGAAAATTGGTATGCAACCGCTATTCATGAATTTAGTTCAACTGCAAAGAATGATAGTCTAAAAGGGGCAATCAATACTATTTTCACTATTAGGCAAAAGATGATGAAAGGAAAGCCTGCATACGATTTCAAAGTGGTGGACTCAGAAGGGAAAACCCATTCATTGCATGAGTTTAAAGGGAAATATGTTTATATAGATACATGGGCAACTTGGTGTAAGCCTTGTTTGCAAGAAATACCTGCACTTCAGAAAATGATAGAACACTTTAAGGGGAAAAATATAGAATTTCTAAGTGTAAGTATTGATAAGGATTCTACTATTTGGCAAAGATACATTACAAAGAAAGCACTTTCAGGCAATCAATTTTGGAGTGGTGAAGTAACAAATACAGATTATGGTAAAGAATTTATCATTCAAGATATTCCTCGTTTCATGTTGATTGATGCACAAGGTAATTTTATAGACCCAATTGCCCCACGTCCTTCTTCAACAGACTTACAAAATTGGTTAGATACAAGATTGAATAAAAAAGGACGTTTGAATAATTTCCTTAACAATAGTAATTTGTTTTAAATGATAGTATCATTTTAATCAAGTCTAGTCTATCTCATCAATGAATTAAAAAGTAGTAAGATGGCAACATCATTTAAGTCAGTGAATCAGCTTTCTTCAACATCAATTCTGATTTGGCGGTTAGTTCAAGGAGTTGTTTGGTTAATTGGTGCCACCATATTTAGTTGCCTTGTATTTTACCCTACCCTAGGAACACTTTTGTTCTGGAATATTCTCATTCCAATTGCCCCCGCCTTAATTGTAGTTGCATTAGGTGTTTGGCGAAATGTCTGCCCTTTGGCGACTACAAACCTTTTACCTCGACATTTTGGATGTTCAAAAAGAAAGCGTTTATCTCAAAATCAGTCCGGTAAATTAAATCTGATTAGTGTCCTAGCCTTCTTTATCATTGTTCCTCTACGTCATGCAGTTTTTAATACCAATGGTGTTGCAACTGCTGCCCTCATCTTTTCCTTGGCAATGGTAGGCTTTATAGCAGGATTCTTTTATGAATGGAAAAGTGTTTGGTGTTCAGGACTTTGTCCTGTTCATCCTGTAGAAAAATTATATGGTAGTAATGTATTAATGTCAATTCCAAATGCTCATTGCGGAGAATGTCAAAATTGCGTTATTCCCTGCCCCGATTCTACTCCCAATATGTTTCCGAATGCCTTCGGTAAATCAAGGTTTCATAACATAAGTGGATGGCTAATTACAGGCGGTCTTCCTGGATTTATTTGGGGATGGTTTCATGTTCCAGATCAAGCAGGTCTTTCTTCAGTCAGTTCCTTTTTAAGTGTATATGAGTTTCCAATCATGGGATTTGCCATTACCTTACTTCTATTTACTATTATCACTACGTTTTTAAATGATTCCAATAAAAGAGTACTTATTCAGGTATATGCAGCTGCGAGTGTTTCCTGTTATTATTGGTTTAGAATCCCCTCATTAATCGGTTTTGGTAACTTTGAGTCAGACGGCTTATTAATAAACTTAAAGGGTATAATTCCTAGTTGGATACCTTTAGGCATATCCATTTGTACTACATTATTTTTCTTTTTTTGGTTGATAATTAGAAAGCCAAACAACAATAGTTGGCTGATTAGACCTGAATTTGCGAATAAATAGTCATTTTTAAGTACTACAATTTTTTCGAAGCAATAAATAATTTTCTGTTATGCCTCGCAAATATTGTAAAAGGCATAAAGTTTATAATTACGATTGATCATGTCAATTATTGTCTTTATTTCAACGTGATTTAATTCTGAAATGAGTTCAATTTCACTTTTAATTTTCCATAGTAAGTAAAGGTTTTTTGGTACGTATTTATTTCTAATGATAAATAAATTCATTCTCTAACTATATATTTACGCCATTATCGAAATAAATTTGAATGCTTTTTAATTCACTGCAATTTGCTGTTTTCCTATTAATAACTTTCATTCTTTATTGGTTTGTTGCCAATAGAAGTTTGAATGTTCAAAATGGGCTGCTGTTACTTTCAAGTTATTTCTTTTACTCCTGTTGGGATTGGCGTTTCGTATTCTTGCTTATCTTTTCTACTCTACTAGACTTTTTTACTGCTTTGAAAATGGATAAATCTGACTCTTCCAAATCGCGAAAGTTTTGGTTTTGGCTAAGTATATCAATCAATTTAGGTCTACTCGGTGTGTTTAAATATTTTAATTTCATTTCTACAGTATTCACTTCTTTTTTAAATGCACAAAATAATTACAGTGAAGCTCATCCTCCCTTATTACTTCAATTAATACTTCCCATAGGTATTTCCTTTTATACTTTTCATGGATTAAGTTATGTAATTGATGTATATCAAAATAGAATTAAACCTGAAAAGAACTTTTTGAACTATGCAGTCTTTGTTGCATTCTTTCCTCTATTAGTTGCAGGGCCAATTGAAAGAGCAACTCACCTTTTACCACAAATTCAAAGAAATAGAACCTTCAATCAAGCTATTGCAACAAATGGGTTGAAACAAATTTTGTGGGGATTGTTTAAGAAGATGGTTATTGCTGACAACTGTGCCGAAATAGCTAATTATGTTTTTGGCAATGCCAATTCACTTTCGGGTAGTAACCATTTAGTTGGAGCAATTGCCTTTACATTTCAGATATATGGAGACTTTTCTGGTTATACAGATATTGCCATTGGAACTGCAAAATTGTTTGGAATTGAACTTATCCGTAATTTCTCATTTCCTTATTTTTCAAGAAGCATTTCTGAGTTTTGGCGGAGGTGGCATATATCACTTTCAACTTGGTTTAAAGATTATTTATACATCCCACTTGGTGGAAGTAAAGGAACAATTTGGAAAAAAATTAGTAATATAATCATCATTTTTTTAGTTAGTGGCTTTTGGCATGGTGCAAATTGGACTTTTATTGTTTGGGGACTTTTAAATGCTATTTATATCTTGCCATCAATCATCTTCAAATCAAATCGGAGATACCTTGATATCATTGCAAACGGTAAAATAATACCCACATTCAAAGAATTTTATTCAATGATATTAACGTTTGGACTGACCGTATTTGCATGGATATTCTTTAGGTCAGATAATCTAACGGCTGCATTTTGTTTCATAAGAGGTTTGTTTTGTAATTCACTTTTTTCACGTCCATCGATCTTTCCTCGCAGTTTAATTTTATTGATTATTACTTTCATGTTAATTGAGTGGTTTGGTAGAGAAAAGGAGTTTGCAATAGCCGAAATGGGCGGTAATTGGCCTAAAGTGGCAAGGTGGCTATTTTATTACAGTCTAATTGCAGCCATCTTCTATTGGGCAGGCACACCACAACTATTTATTTATTTTCAATTCTAACTATGAAGGACTTCGTTAAAAAAGTTATTATTTTCTTTTTGCCTTTACTCATTTTATTGATAATTGGAATCATTTATTTACCACAAAATAATAATGACTATTTAATTAAAAAACATTACCTAGATGAACATTCCAATGACATTGAAACATTAATTCTAGGTAGTTCACATACCTATTATGATATCAATCCCGAATTTTTAAGTAGCAAGAGTTTTAATGCAGCTTATGTTTCACAGACGATCGATATAGATGCGGCAATACTATTTAAGTATACACATAATTGGAAGCATTTGAAAACCATCATCATTCCAATTGATTATTTTACACTCTTCGAGCAATTGGGAACTAGTATGGAGTCGTGGAGACTAAAGAAATATGCAAACTATTGGGGAATTGAACAAAAGGCAATGCAGTCAGGTTGTTGGCATCAGATTGATGTTATGTTCGATATTTATAAGGACAGATTTAGACAAATAATTACTAAACAGTGCGATTCTGTCACTTGCTCTTCCCTTGGTTGGGGAAATATATATAAAGCTGCGTATAAAACAGATTTAGTGAAAGACGGTAAAATAGCAGCTGAACGACATTTACTAAGTGATAGCACTTGTTTTAGTAATAATTGCAAATTATTAAATGAAATTATCAACTTTGCTAAGGCAAATAATTCTCGCATTCTATTTTTAACTACACCAGCCTACAAAACGTATACAAGCCTGTTAAATTCAGTTCAACTAAATAAAACAATTTCGACAATAAAAACTATAGTTGCTAGTGAAGATAACTGTATTTATATCAATTACTTAACTGATAGAGACTTTTTAGAAACTGATTTTCATGATTCCGATCACTTAAATGAAATTGGTGCAAAGAAATTTTCTAATAAAATAGATGCTGTTTTGACAAAACCTGATTTGAAACCTATATTTTTGAATTACAAATGAAAAATTATAATTATCAACCCTTTAAATTTAAGCGTATGAAATTGTTTGCATCAATGATTGTTTTGTGTTTATGTTTTAGCTCCTGTGTTCAACTAAAAATAGCAGCAGATAAAAGAAATTCGGTAAATGATTTGGGCATTGCTTATGAATACAATGATAAAGTTGACGATATTTTTAAACCAAGAGTGGATTCGGTAATCAATTTTGTAATTAATCAATTTAATAGCGAGCACCATTCCTTTACTGTTCACAAAGCAGTTAAAGGAGAAGAAAATAAAAGCTGTTTAAGGCTCAGTTTCGAGAAAGCGAAGTATAGGAGTTCTTTTCCTATTATAGCTTCCTGTATCATAACTCCACTTGGACTTATCGTAACGCCATATGCGTTTATGGCTGCAACAAATGGACAGGGGTTCATCTTTTTTTGGTATTTGGCAGCTGATAAAATTAATGTTACGGCTACATTGTCATCTGATATTGCAGATTCTTTTAATGAACCCAAACTAATCAAGGTTCGTACAGGAGCAACATTATCAAGTAAAGATTCTCGTTTGAGGAAAATGAGTAATAAATTAGGTCAAAATTTATATGCAACTTTATTAAAACTTGAAAAATAATAAATCTAAATTGGCGATTTAGTAATAAATGGAATATTTAAATATACTTTATTACTCAAAGTCAATTGTAAATATTTATAATTATTTGGTTATTACATTAATTCTTCAACTTATACTTTGATTACTCCTGCTACAATAGAACAAATAAAGAATCGTCTCGACATCATTGATGTTGTTGGAGAATTCGTAAAACTTAAAAAGAGAGGGAGTAATTATTTGGGAAATTGCCCTTTCCATAATGAGAAGACACCCTCGTTTACGGTTTCCCCTTCTAAAGAACTTTATAAATGTTTTGGTTGTGGTAAAAGTGGAAACACCATCACTTTTGTAATGGAACATGAGAAAATCCCTTATGTTGATGCTCTTAGATGGTTAGCAGCACGTTATAATATTGAAATTGAAGAAGCCCAAGTAAGTGAACAACAAAAACAACAGTTTCAAACTGCGGATAGCCTATTTGTTATCAATAGCTTTGCTGCCAAATTCTTTGACAATCAATTATTCAATACTGAAGATGGTCAGGCAATTGGATTAAGTTACCTCAAAGAAAGAGGCTTTAGAGAAGAGATATTAAAGAAATTTCAGATTGGATATAACCCTCAAGCAAAAGACACTTTAGCAAAAGCTTTAGTAACAAACCAATTTAATAAAGAATTACTTCCTCGTACGGGACTAGTTGCAGTAAGAAATGAAACAGAACTTGTAGATAATTACCGTGGAAGGATAATTTTTCCTATTCATAATATAAGTGGAAAAATTATAGGCTTTGGTGCACGTGTAATTGGTAAGGCAATTAATGCTCCCAAATATATAAATACACCCGAAAACGAGCTTTACTTAAAAAGTAAAGTACTTTATGGGTCTTATTTTGCACGTACAGCCATCGATAAGCAGGATGAATGTTTATTAGTAGAGGGTTATACAGATGTAGTCAGTCTTCATCAAGCCGGAATTGAAAATGTGGTAGCTAGTGGGGGAACCTCTTTGACAATTGATCAATTAAGGTTAGTTAAAAAGTATACTAATAACCTAACAATCATTTATGATGGCGATAGTGCAGGTGTAAAAGCCGCATTAAGGGGACTTGACATGGCTTTAGAAGAGGGGTTGAATGTTCGTTTAGTATTGATTCCTGACAATGAAGATCCTGACAGTTATGTAAATAAAGTAGGTACAGCCGCATTTCAGCAGTTTATTAAAGACAATAAGAAAGACTTTATCATCTTTCAATTAGAAGTAATGCTGAAGGATGCTGGAAATGATATTAATCAAAAGAATATTTTGGTTAATCATGTTGCAGAAACAATCAGCAAGATTAATAAAGCAGAGGATTTTATTAAGCAACAAGCTTACATTAAGCAATGTGCAGCAATACTAAAAATAGACGAAGGTGGTTTAATAACGCTTGTCAATAAACTTAAAAGGGATAAAGTTGCGAAGGATGATAAGAAAGCAGCGGCAGCTGAAATTAATTATCAAAATGAATTTGAACAATATCCCGAACAGCAAGAAGAACAAACATTATTTGTAAGTCAGGATGAAAAGCATGAGCGTAATATTATTCGAGTTTTACTTGAATATGGCTTACATTCATTTAGTGAAACACAGACAATTGCAGATCATGTATTTTCTGAAATAAATTCATTTCCATTTGAAAGTCCTGAAATGATTAAAATGCTTGATTTATATAAAAGTCAGTATGAACAAGGACTACAACCCACTACAAAGACTTTTTTATATTTTGAGGATCACACAATACGTGACTTAGCTATTAGTATCACTTTGTTTCCCTATGAATTAAGTAGTAATTGGGATAAAATGTACGAGGGGAAAACAATTACAAATACGGATACAAAAGATATGGACGTATTGATGAGTGTCAATTACTATAAATTAAAGAAGCTAAAAAAAATGTTTGATCAAAATCAAGCAGACATGGAAGTAGCCTCTATAGATAATCAATTATTACTTTTGAGGATTCATATGGAGCTAAAAGAGGTAGAAAGAGAGATAACTAAGAAGCTCGGAACAGTTATTTTAAAATAATTCTAAAAAAACTAAACAATTTGTACTTTTGTAAATAAATTTAACTCTATATTTGCAAAGGCTTTTCCGGAAACGAAAAGTTTATGTAGATTCAGGATGACCTCTCTCGATTGCTTTGCCTCCTGAAAAATCCTTTCGAAGTAATAATGAAAACGCAATTTCACTCATTTACTTTGATTATTTTGGCCTCTTACGACACTTGCTCCTTTAACGATTGCTGCCATTTTGAAAAAGAGAAATTCAGATACTTTATTTAGCATTGCTCTCATTTTATGATACAAATTTAGGCATTAAAAAAGTTGACTTAAGTCAACTTTACAATCTTTATATTATTTTCAGCATTATCATAATAAACTAAAATATATACTACCATTACATTTCAGGCTTTGAATAACATGATACCCAACTACTTATTTTTAGTGACAAATCGCTTATTGAATTTGAATTTAATGTTACTCACCTCTTAATTACTTTTATTAAAAATGGAAGATTATTGTAATGCCAATGCCAATACCCTTCATTAATACAACCAAAAAGTTGATAAAACTTTTTAATCCCAATATGATCAGAACCCTCAAAATCTAATATCATATCCCTTCCTGAAAACTCTCTGATGACTGAATCCAACAAATAGTGCATTGCTAATTGCTTCCTTCCTTCAGGAAGAGTTGAAGGCATCAAATTATATATTCGCTTACTATCCTTAAGAAACAATCCAACTGCTATAGTATTACCCTGCTTATCTATTACTTTCTTTGCGGTAGCATTCCCTTGCTTTTCAAATTCAAGACTTATAGTTTTGAAATTTTTATAATCAACCTCTTTAAATGAAGGGAAACGTTCTTGATATAATGCTTGATAGGTATCTACCGCATATGAAATTGATGAATCAGTTACACTTAATTCATTGCTCTTTGCCTTCTTTAAATATGCAATTAATTCTTTTGAATAGTTTTCTTGAATATTTTGGTAATCATTTGAAAGGTTTATTATAAAATTACATTTTGGAATAAACGTTCCTATTGATGCAGGTGAATTATTACTTGAATTTAATAAATAGTCCCCATACTTTATTTGCTTTTTAATAGCATTCAGTAAATCTTCAAAATCTATTTTTGTCAGCCCAATTAATCCTAATTGTTGTACAAATGCAGGTGTATACAAGTACTTTATTCCCCATTTCTTACGCCAAGGAAGGGGCATGATTGCTTGATAATCGTTGATAACTAATCCACTCCAATTGTCAGCCATAGCAGATAAATAATCGAATGATGCATAAATCAAACCATTCTTATTAACTGCTACACATGCATCCCACTTTATTTTATCTATATTTTGTGAAGGAATTATTTGCATTCAATCTTGTCTTAATTATTTATAGCAAAGTATTACAGATTCTTTTTCTTGAATCGCATATTTTTTATACGCCTGTAAATGTTCGGGAGATAAGATTTTTACCATAAATCCATTTCTTTTAAGCCTCTCCAAATAATCGGATAATGCATAAATCCTAACATGATCTTTTTGTCCAAATAAACGTTCTTGCTTTTGAGGGTCATTAATATATCGTTCTTCAATTGTGTGCTTCAGTTTTTCTGAATATGGAACTTGCAAAATTGCCAATCCTCCCCTTTTCAGTACCCTATACATCTCTCCTATTGCTTTTTCATCTTCAGGAATATGTTCAAGAATGTGATTTGCTATAACAATATCAAATGATTCCGATTCAAATTGAAGTTTTGTAGCATCAGCCTTTATAATTCCTTTGTCAATTGGTCGATAAAACTCAGGTTCTAAGTCAACACTTATAACTTCTTTAGACTTGATTTTCAAATACTTTGATAAGTTTATTTCAGGAGAAAAATGAAGTATTTTTTTATCCTGAAAATCTAATTCATTTTCTATGACTGCTCGAATTAATCGTTCCCTATTTTTACTCCTACAATTTGGACAGTACACATCTTTTCCAAATCCTGCGATTACTTCATTACTATTAATCGCCTGTTCAATATTCATTGATGGAAATTCTGGTACAAAACGTTCATAACAATTACCACAATAGTTACAGCTAAAACCTGTCCCCTTATATTTAAAGTAAGTTATACGATAATAATTGATAAGTAAAAGCGTGATAATACTTCTGTATCCACTTTGCAACGGATGATAAATATGCAGCCCTCTTAATACATTCTTTACTAATTCTTTCATATTCATTCAATCATCAAGTGGAGATATTAGTGAACAAATCCTAATTTACCTTGATTATTATTGATTAATCCAATCTGCGATTGCATCAATCAAAGCAGTATTTTCCTTTTCTGTTCCAATTGTTATCCTAAGACAATCATCGCATAGTTTTACATTACTCCTATCTCTAACTACTATCCCCTTAGTTAGGAGAAACTCATATAAGTTGTGTGCATCCTCAATTTTGACCAAAAGGAAATTAGCATCGGAAGGATATACTTTTTTTACTGTCGGCACTTCCCATAATACCTTTGCAAGGGCATCGCGCATATCCACTATTTCCTTAATCATGTCGTTCACCTGCCCAACTTCTTCCAAAGCCTTTAAAGCTAACTCTTGCGTTGCCTGATTAATATTATAGGGAGGCTTTGTTTTATTCAAAATAGAAATAATCTCTTTCGATGCAAAGGCCATTCCTAAACGAAGTGCAGCTAAGCCCCATGCCTTACTAAATGTTTGTAACACTACAAGATTCGGATAGTCGCCTAACTCCTGTATAAAAGTCTTTTGCTTGGCAAAATTGATGTAAGCCTCGTCAATTACTACTAGTCCATTAAAATTATTTAATACCATCTCAATGTCTGACCTATT
>CANCPA010000129.1 GCA_947379895.1 Chitinophagaceae bacterium
AAGAAAAAGCAGGAATAAAATAAAGGGTGAAAACAAGAAGCAGTATTAAAAAACAAAGCTGTATTCTTGCATAAGTAATAGCCCAAATTACAGTAAACTAATATTAATATTAACACCAAAAACTGTCAAGTAATTTCAGGAAGGGTCAAGGAACAATATTTCAAGTAATACCTCGCTTGTTTCACATACTATTTGATGTTTCTCGCTAGTGATCTTACTTATCCATGATACGACCTTATCTATTATGATCAAGACCTTGCCTAATTTATGAATTACTTATATTTCCTTGACTCCAATTTGACTTATTTATCTAACTACCTCTGTTGTTTTACAAACGACTTGATTGATTTTCGGAACGACCTTAGTGATTTTAATTACTAGATGGGGGATTTTATCTCCCACCCTATCAGATCAAAAAATAATAAATATTCCTTCCATTATCATATATTCTGTGAATAAAATGATTGGGCTAGGCTTCAAACAGTAACTTCTCTGAAGATTAAAAGTTAGTGCAGTAATTTAAATAGATTCTGATGCTTCAGTCATACTAATGTGTATCTGCGATAAATGCCTCTCTCTTAGCCTTCAATAAAGCTAATTTCTCTTTGCTGTAAGCTATTTTTGTGATTAGAACAAACAAAACTGGCACTATAAAAATGGCTAACATGGTGGCAGCAAACATCCCTCCAAATACTGTCCACCCTATTGTAATTCTTGCAACGGCGCCTGCCCCTGTGGCAAATATTAATGGTAAAACTCCTAATATAAAGGCAAATGAAGTCATTACGATTGGTCGAAGTCGTAACCTTACAGCTTCCATCGTTGCAGCAAGTATGTCAATTCCGCTGTCCACTCTTTCTTTTGCAAACTCAACAATTAATATTGCATTTTTTGCTGCCAACCCAATTAAAGTCACCAATCCTATTTGTGCATACACATTATTTGCCAAGTTAGGTAACAAAGTAAGAGTGAGAATTGCACCAAAGGCACCTATTGGAACTGCCAATAATACGGAGAAAGGCA
Source organism: Chitinophagaceae bacterium (assembly GCA_947379895.1). Taxonomy (GTDB): domain Bacteria; phylum Bacteroidota; class Bacteroidia; order Chitinophagales; family Chitinophagaceae; genus Parasediminibacterium. The sequence goes on from CANCPA010000129.1 coordinate 1,024, forward strand.
CTGACCAACTTTCGTATAAGGCAGCAAGGAATAGAAATACAAATGTTATTGACAGACTAAATATGATGACAGTACTATTACCTGCATTTATTTCTTGCCTACTTAATCCAGAAAATTCATATCCATAACCTGCAGGCAATACTTTTTCTGCTACCTCTTTCAATGCATCTAATGCTTGACCACTACTATACCCTTCTTTTGCAGAACCACTTATTTCGGCAGACCTAAAGAGATTATAATGAGAAATGAGTGGTGCGTTTTCTGTTAATTTATAGGTTATCAAGGTACTTAAAGGCACCATCAATCCTTCCTGATTACGAACATAATACTGATCGAGGTTTCTAATATCGCCTCTAAATACACTGTCGGCTTGTGCAACGACCCTAAAGTTTCGGCCATATATAGAGAAATCATTTACATAACGACTACCCAAAAAGGTTTGCATCGTATTAAAGACATCGCTTAGGGACAAGCCCATTTTTTTGCATTTATCACGGTCAACATCCACCTGATATCCTGGAGATCGTGCGTTAAAGAAAGTAAATGCCTTACCTATTTCGGGTCGTTTATTTACCTCGGCAATAAAATTCTGGGCTACTCGTTCAAATTGCTTGATATCATCTGTACTTTCTTTTTGTTCCAATTCAAAAGTAAAACCTCCACTCTGGCCTAAACCTGGAATGGCAGGAGGAGAAATGACGATAATATTAGCCCCTTTAATATTGGCGAATTTCTTTTGCAACGTAGCAATAATTCCATTTAACTGCAATTCAGGTGATCTCCTTTGATCCCAAGGTGTTAAAGAAGTAAATATGGCACCACTATTTGATTTACTTGCTAATGTCAGGGCGTTCATACCCCCTAAAGCTGCAAAATGTCCAATACCTTTTGTTTGTTTTAACGTATCCATTACCGCATGAAGTACGGAAAGACTTCGGGATGTGGAAGAGGCCTCAGGTAACTCGAATGTAATAAAAATACGCCCTTCATCTTCAGTGGGAATGAAACCTGTAGGCTTTGATTTAAACATAAAGGCCGTACCAATATATAAACATATCAGTACAATAATTGCATACGGCGTACCTTTAATACAGTGCTGTACTCCTTTGGAATAACGATAGGTAGTTTTGGCAAACCAACAATTGAATCGATAAAATAATTGATTCAATCCTCGAGAATCCTTATCCAATTTCATTGGACGAAGAAACAATGAACATAGTGCAGGTGTTAACGACAAGGCAACAAATGCAGAAATCAATACAGAAATGGCAATAGTTATAGCAAATTGCTGATATAAGCGACCAACAATTCCAGGAATAAAGCCTACAGGAATAAATACTGCTGCAAGAATTAGGGCAATCGCAATAACAGGCCCTGAAATATCTTTCATGGCTTGTGTAGTGGCATCTTTTGCAGAATAACCTTCATGATCCATATAATGTTGAACAGCTTCTACTACTACAATTGCATCGTCAACCACAATACCGATGGCAAGGACAAACCCAAACATGGTTAGGGTATTAATAGTAAATCCTAAGGGAATAAAGAAAACAAACGTTCCGATGATAGCTACAGGAATGGCTAAAACAGGAATAAGAGTTGCACGCCAACTTTGTAGGAATAAGAAAACTACTAGTACCACTAAAAATAACGCTTCGACTAATGTGGTGACCACTTCTTTGATAGAAACCTGTACTACTGTAACACTTTCGAAGGGCACTATATAATTTATATCTTTTGGAAATGTCTTCTTAAGTTTTTCCATAGCAGCGTACACACCTTGTGCCACATCGAGTGCATTACTTCCCGGTGCCTGATAAACAATTAGATAAGAAGCTCTTTTTCCATCAACGAATGAATTACTACTGTAACTGAATTTCCCTAATTGAACACGGGCAACATCTTTCAGATAAACGATATTCGCATCTCCAGCCTTGCTTCTTATTACAATATTATTAAATTGACTCTCCGTACTCAATCGACTATTGGTAAAAACTGAGTATTCGAATGATTGAACACTGTTTTGCGGAGGGGCCCCTACTGAACCTGCGGCAATCTGAATATTTTGTTCCTGCAAAGCAGCCACCACCTCATTTGCAGTGATTCCTAATCTTGCCAATTTATCGGTCTGCAACCAAATTCTCATACTAAAATCGTCGGCTCTACTAATGATATCCCCTACACCTGGTACACGCAACAAGGCATCTTTGACAAAAATGTTAGCATAGTTATCCATAAAAGTGGCATTATGCGCACTATTAGGAGAATAAATGGCAACTAGCATTAGCATGCTTGGATTCCTCTTACGAGTAATTAGCCCCAACTTTTTAACTTCGTCCGGCAATGCGGGAGTAGCAATCCCTACACGATTTTGGATATCGAGGGCAACAATATTAGGATTAGCCCCAATTTTCAAAATAGTACTAATGGTCATCTTTCCATCACTAGTACTATTGCTTTGGATATAATCCATGCCGGGCGTACCATTTACCTGTATTTCGATGGGTGTAGTTACAGTTTGCTCAACAGTCTGTGCATCAGCACCTGTGAAGCTTCCGGTAATTTGAACAGTAGGAGGAGTAATATCTGGATATTGAGAAATAGGAAGATTAAGGATGGAAATAATCCCTAACATTACAATTACTATTGAAATAACGATAGCCGTAACCGGCCTTCTTATAAAAACGTCTGCAATCATGCTAATTTAGTTGTTAGATATTAGTTGTTAGTGATTAGAGTTGACAGTACAACTGACCACTAAATACTAACATCTATTTTGATACTTTTACTTTTATTCCGTCTTTTATTCTTTGAATACCATCAACCACTATCTTATCATTTTCAGAAAGCCCCTCTTTTACAACAATCTTATCATTGATGATGGCACCCGTTGTAATTCGTTTTTGCGTAACCTTACTACTATCTCCAATTACAAAAACAAAGAATTCACCCATTTGCTCCATTAAAGCCTTCATAGGTATAAGAAGTTGATTTGTTTCACTATTGTTTTTTATTCGAACATTACAACTCATGCCAGGTTTCAAGAAATGGTTTTCATTAGAAAAAACCAAACGCACTTTGAGGGTACCTGTTTGAGGATTAACAGCTCTATCCAAGAAATAGATTTTTCCTAATTCAGGATAAATAGTGCCATCAGGAAGTTTAATAGTAAAGATTGAATCCTTTGCGGAAAATTCCTTTTTTTGCAATTGAGTAAACCTGTAAATATCTTTTTCATTGATGGCAAAATCGACAGTAATAGGGTCATCAGTAGACACTGTGTTCAATATCATACCACCTGAAGTAACAGCTGTTCCCAATTTTACTTGAGAAATACCAATAGTTCCATTGAAGGGTGCATAGATAGTGGCATATCGCACATTTGTTTGCACGCTATTTACAGCAGCTTTTGCCGCATCGAGTTGCATTTTTGATGATTGCAAATCTGCAATTGCATGGTCTAATACTTGTTTTGCTATGGCATCATTTTTTGACAGATCATTGTATCGGTCAGCATCTTGTTGAGTTTTTGCAAGGTTAGCCTTTGCTACGTTAAGATTAGCAACTGCCTGTTGATAATTAGCATTATACAATTGTTCATCAATTGAATAGAGTTTTTGTCCTTTTACAACTTGTTGACCATCCTGAAAATAGATCCCTGTTATTGAACCATTTACTTGTGGACGAATATCAACTTGATTTAAAGCGGTAATATTTGCAGGATATTGATCAAAAAAGGTCGCATTTCCCGAATGAACCAAATAGGTCGATACTGCAGGAGGAGGTGGTGGTGTCTGTTGTGTTTTACTATTATCCGCCCCACAAGCAGCAATAGAAAGAAAAAATAGGTATGTTATATATCTCATAATTTATAATTATTAATGGTTAATGGTTAATTGATCATTCTTTAAATCATAAACCATTATCAATTATTACTTTAATATTCCTAATGCCTGTTGAACATCAACTTTTGCAGTTAATACCTGATAGAGTGCATTAGTATAATTAACCTGCGCATTCCTTAAATCTGTTTCTGCCGTAATCACTTCCAAATAATTCTTAATACCAGATTTATATTGCAACTGAATGGTGTTATATACCTCATTTGCAAGTTGTAAATTCTCCTTTAAGACGAGGTAATCATTCAAACTCGATTTATAGGCGCTTAAAGCCTGTTCATATTGGGTATTTATAGAATTACGCATTTGAATCAAGTCCCAATCAACTCTTTTGATCGCGATTTCAGCAGCTTTTGTTTGATACACACGCTTATTACCCTGAAATAAGGGCAAATTTATCTTTACACCTGCATAAAAATTCGGGAAATTAGTACCATATAACTTTCCAAAATTATTATTCAAGAAATTAAAATTATAGTTTCCAAAGGCTGAGACAGAAGGATAATAACCGTATTTAGCATATTGCAAATTAAATTCTTGTAAACGACGGACTGTTTCTAATAGTTTATACTCTATTCGATTATTATAATTAATTGTTTGGAGTGTATCAATAAAGAGTTCATTTTGCATTTTAATTGTATCATACACTAAAGTAAAATTACCATTTGCAGAATATCCCATTGCATTCTTCAAGATAGCCTCTTTTGACTTCAAAAACTCCTGTTGATTTTTTAATTGCGCCTTTGAATTGTTTAGTGCAATAGATGCCCGCTTATAATCTATCTTATCTACAATGCCATCTTTGTATTGATTGTATGCATTTTTATAACTTGTTTCTAATCGGAGAATATCTGCCTGTAGAAGCTTTATTTGCTTTTGAGTAAGTAACACATCGTAGAATGCCTTACTTACAGTTACGACAAGTTGAATCTTGTTGGTTTCTAATGACTGTTTAGATTGATTTCTCACTTCATTTGCCGATTGCCTAGCAAACAATAAGTCTTTATTAAAAATAGATTGAGAAACAGAAAAAGCTGCGGTAGAAGTATTTAATGTACCTGATTGGAAGTAGTTGTTATTTGAAAATGAAGTAGGAAGTAAAAAGATATGTTGAAGATTATAATCTAAATTAATTTGTGGATACCAATCTGCTAACTTGCCTTTTATAGACAATTCAGTTGTTTCTTGATCTAGCAAGGATTGTTGTATAATAGGTTTATGAATTTCGGCATATTGAATACATCTTTCTAGTGTAGCTGTTTCAAGAATTGAATCCCTTGTTGAACTAATATTTTGAGAATAGAGAGCTTCTACAAAAAGAAAGAGGGCAATGATGCCTGAGAGATAATATTTATTCATCTATAAAATTGTCCTTTTAAGTTAATATGCAGGGAAGTTTTACCACAAAGAAAAAAAAAGTTCAAAAACTTCCATAGAAACACTTCAAATCCATCTTTAAAAAATGGTTACCACATAGGCAAATTAGGAACAAAGAAAACAATATCTAATTTAAAAAGCGTTTTACTTTAAGTTCAGATAGACTCGAGTATAAAAAGTGAAACTCTTTTTCTATGATTTCTTATCTTACCTAAAGTAAAATTCTATGTACCCATTGTGTTTATTGCGTAATCTGGGTTAAATGCTGCTTAACATAAGTTATGTAATTCATTGTGCTCCTTGTTGTAAAACCTCCTAAATAGTAACCTTTAACTTTTCGAATAATCCTTCTAAGTGAGATTTGCTCCCAAAAAACCAAATGTAGTTACATTTAATTAAATCCCTTTTTTTAATCGGTAAGACATTGACAATTTTGCATATATGGGTAACTGAATTTAGTTTTTAAAAGACCTGAGCAACAGAAATCCATTTGACTTAGCCTTAAAAGCCCAATAATTTCATAATAGTTTCATGCAATCTGCTTTTAGCTAAATATTGCTTTTCCAACTCCATATTAAAAGGTATGGGAGTGTCCAAACTAGCACATCGAAAAATTGGTGCATCAAGGTACGTAAAACAATTTTCTGAAATCCATGCAGCCAATTCTGCACCTATACCACCTGTAAGCGAATCTTCGTGCAAGATTAAAACTTTTCCAGTTTGTTGAACAGCAAATGCAATTGAATTATAATCGAGGGGTTGCAAAGTTCGCAAGTCCAAAATGTGTAATGATGTTTCAGGATGTTGCTTTTGATAATCTAATGCCCAATGAACACCAAGACCATAAGTAATTATCGTTATATCATCGCCTTTCTTTACAAGATGCGCTTTTCCTATTTCTATTTCATAATATTCATCAGGCACATCGCCAGAAATGCTCCGATAAAGGGCCTTGTGTTCGAAATACATAACAGGATTAGGGTCATTGATTGCAGCAATCATCAATCCTTTTGCATCAAACGGGTTAGACGGATATACTATCTTTAAGCCAGGTACGTGTGCAAACCATGCCTCAGTACTCTGACTATGAAAGGGCCCCGAACCTAATCCTGCCCCTGTAGGCATACGATATACAACAGACGCATTTTGCCCCCATCGATAATGAATTTTTGCAACATTATTTACAATCTGATTAAATCCTTCTGTAACAAAATCGGCAAACTGAAACTCCATTACGCTCTTATAACCCTCGAGACTAAGACCCATTGTTGCCCCAACAATTGCACTTTCACATAAAGGGGTATTCCTAATTCTATCTTTTCCAAACACCTCTACAAAGCCTTCTGTCATTTTGAATACGCCCCCAAATTCTGCAATATCCTGACCCATTAATATTAGATTTTCATGCTTTTGCAGAGATTGAAAGAGTCCCTGTTTAATGGCATCGAGAAATCGAATGTTTTTGGAAGGTCTTTCTGCTAATTGAGATTCTCTAATTATATTTGACAAAGTACCCTTTTCAGTTTCCGTTACTGCATAGATTTCATTTATTTCTTCAGAAATATTAGGAGAAAAGACTTTAGGCTGATTGGCAATTGCCCATTCACTTTCAATATAAATCCCAATTTCTTTATGTATTTCTGCAATCTGCTCTTTGGTAATTGCCCCTTCATAAATTAAGAATTGCTCGAAATTAGTTACCGGATCCTTTTCTGCCCACTTTTCGATTAATTCTTTTGGAATATTTTTATCTTTTGCCGATTCTTCGTGACTAGCCATCCTAAATGTATTCATCTCCACTAAGTAAGGCTTTTGATCCCTAATGCATGCAACCCTAATATTTGAAATTGCATCAAATACTTGTAAAACATTATTTCCATCTACACTAGTTCCTTCAATACCATAACCTTTTGCTTTATCCATTAAATCAGCACAGCGATATTGCTCTGAAGTAGGTGTACTTAATGCATAGCCATTGTTTTCGATAATAAAAATAACAGGCAATGCCCAAACAGCAGCAAGATTTAGCGCTTCATGAAAGTCGCCCTCACTTGTTCCTCCATCACCAATAAATGCTAGTGAAACCTTATTTTGTTTTTTTAATTTATATGCTAAAGCAACTCCATCAGCAACTGAAAGATTAGCACCAATATGTGAAATCATTCCACTAATAAAATGCTCAGGACATCCAAAATGGAAACTACGTTCTCTACCTTTACTGTAGCCGTCTTTTCCTCCTTGCCATTGAACAAATAGCTTGTGAAGCGGCAGGTGCCTTGTAGTAAATACCCCTAGATTACGATGTTGCGGAAGAATCCATTCATTATTATCCATCGCAAGTGTTGCACCGACACTGATTGCTTCCTGACCAATACCACTAAACCACTTGCTAACTTTTCCTTGACGGATAAGAATCTGCATTTTTTCTTCAATCAAACGAGTTAACAATAACTGCTTGTAAATTTCTATCAGTTCCTGATTATAAAACCCTAGACGATTAAAGTACATGGTGATTGAATATTACTTGTGTTGAAATTAATAGTATTCTTGAAGATATGAATAGAGTAAACAACAAAAAAAGCCGAATTATTTTATTAATTCGGCTTTTTATTACTTACTCCAATAAATCTTAATTTCTCTTAGATAAACGACTTAACAATTTAAGTATTTCAATATATAACCAAACGATGGTAACTAATAATCCAAAGGCTCCATACCATTCCATAAACTTAGGGGCTCCTTGTTCGGCACCACGCTCAATCATATCGAAATCCATTATCAGGTTTAAAGCTGCGATTGCCACAACGAACAAACTAATACCGATTCCAAGAGGGCTGCTATCATACATGAATGGCATATTGACATGGAACAAACCAAGCACCATACTTATAAGATAAAAAACAGCAATACCCATTGTTGCTGAGATAATAATGCTTTTAAACTTTTCAGTAGCACGAATGACTCTGAAATTGTACAAAAGAAACATTGAGATTGCAACTCCGAAGGTTAATCCAACCGCCTGTAGAATTAACCCCGGATAACTTTTACTAAACGCTTCATTCATGATAGCAGAAAGTCCACCAAGAAAAAAGCCCTCTAAAAGTGCATAAGCAGGAGCGATGTATTGAGCTAAATTAGGTTTGAATACCATAATTAGTGCACAAATAAAGCCTCCAAAGATGCCTACAAGCATTAAAGTAGACATTAATCCCTGATTAAAGTTTTCGTATAAGTGCCATGTGTAAGATGCAGCACCTACTACCATTAAAAGGAGAAAACCAAATTTATTCATTGTTCCTCCAATTGTCATTGTGCCTTGTAGTTCGGCATCATTATTTGAACTTCTGTCAAAAATTTTTTCTGTTAATGTGGGGTTTCCCGATTTAAATAATTCCATAACTTTTAATTTAATTGTTTTCTATAATATCATTTTCAATGCCAAATATAATAGAAGAACGATTTAAGAAGCGTTAAATTTTAAATCGCAATAAATAAATGTCATTTTGGCGGCGTGACTAATTAAGCTTAGTAGGATTTGACATAAAAAAAGGTTTCAAAGACTAATCCTTGAAACCTTTTTTGAGTGGGCCCACCAGGGCATGATCCTGGGACCCCCTGATTATGAGTCCAAAAAATACCTTTTTCCTGCCTTTTCTTTATATTACCATTAATATCATTTGTCATTGAATATCAATATACTATTTTTCAAATCATTTCTTTTGATTTCAAACATTTTCTAAATTTGTTTCTAAATTGCTTCTAAATTTAGAAGCGATTGAGGCAAATGAAACCTACTGTACAACTGATATTATACACCACAAGAATAAAACAAAATGGTAAATACCCTGCCAAGTTGAGGGTAGTATATAAACGTGACAATAAAGATTTCAGACTTGGGATTGATTTAACTGAAAATGAGTTTAGTGAAGCAACAAGTTTGAAACCTAAAAAAGAATTTAGAGATATTGCTACTAAACTAACTGGTTCATTAAATAAGGCTAATCAAGTTATTAATAAACTTACAACATTTACTTTTGACAAGTTTGAAAATGAGTTTTGGGGTAATCAAAAAGACATTTCAGATATTTTTCCCATTTTTGAAGAATACATCCAAAAGCTTGAAAAAGAAGAACGAATAAAAACTGCTTTAGCCTACAGAACAGCAATGAACACCATCAAGCGGTTTCATTCTAAAAGCAAGTTGAATATTATGTTATTTTACGTGAGGTTGGCATTTTAGACCAATACAATGAGTTGATGCCACCGTATGACGAATCAGGTTATTGGAGTTATGCTGATGAAAATTACATAAAACCAAGAAAAAGAGTTGTTGCTATCCATAGAAAGATACTTACAACTAGAAAGGGTATTCACAAAGTAGTTGAATTATTAAAGGTAAATTGTGCAGAGAAAAGCTAAATATGAAAATTGAAATAACAATTTTTTGAGGATTACTATTTAGTTTTCTGATTTTTCAATTTTAAATACTTTACTAAAAAATGTGAAATTGCGAAACATCTGACATATTTAATTATTCATTTTCGTCATTGATACAGCAATTTTGCATTTTTAGTAAAGCACTTTTTTAATTAAATAGACTTAGAGTTGTCTATAGCGTTAATTAGAATTTTGCAACACTTAAGTTTATCATTTATCCTCATTCTATTATGACTCATATTGCTTGTTCATATATCACTAGAAATGATTTATATGTTGATTTAGTCCAGGAAACAGGTATTAGGTTGTCGAACAAAAAATCGTACAGACTTAATACTATCACTACTGTTTATGAACAACAACAGATGAAAATATATGGAGAAGTTGACAAGATAAAGGATAGAGTGGCAAGCCTCAACAAACCTTACATACGTCCCATAGTAAGGGGTAAGGAGAGCAAGGCAGTTGAGTTTGGTGCAAAAGTTAACAAGCTTCAGGTGGATGGTATCAGTTTTATAGAACACCTCAGTTACGATGCTTTCAATGAGGGAACAAGGTTAGAGTCAAGTATCCATTTGCATAGGAAATTATTTGGCAAATGCGCGTTGCATGCTTCTGATAAAATTTATGCCACTAATGCCAATAGAACTTATTGTAAGAAGGAAAATATTGTCACCAATTTTATCCCCAAGGGCAAACAGAAGGAAGCACATATAGAACAAGGCAAATCAATGCGGGCTGCACTAGACAAGGAAAAGGGAACAAGACTGGAAGGTAGTTTTGGCAATGAAAAAAATCATTACCTATTGCAAAGGGTCAATGCCAGAAATGCTATAACAGAAAAGTGCTGGATATTCTTTGGCATTTTTACAGCCAACGCCTCCTACATAACCAACAGAAGAGAAAAGGCAAAAGAAAAAGAAACAAAGAAAGCAGCCTAGTTGAACAGGATAAAAGCTACTGTTGGGAGACGCATATCCTAGATAAAAACAAACAACCAAAAATTGACTATTTTCAATAAAACTGGAACCCAAAAGTGAAATTCAATCTTATTACATAAAAAATAGTTTTAATATAAAAAAATTCTCTCCACATTTACAGGGAATGCCAAATATAAACAAATATACCCAAACATTTAAGTTGTTTGGGTATATTTAAATACTGAGCACTTACTACATTTTCTTAGCATCATCTAAGAACTTTGCTAATCCAATATCAGTTAAAGGATTCTTCAAGAGTCCTAAAATTGAGTCTAAGGGACAGGTACAAACATTTGCACCCGCCTCAGCGCATTTGATGATATGTAAAGGATTTCTGATTGAAGCAGCAAGTATTTCAGTCTTGAATCCCTGAATAGCATAAATATTAGCAATCTGAGCAATTAGGTCAACTCCATCCCAATTAGTGTCATCCAATCTGCCGATAAATGGGGATAAATAGGTAGCTCCAGCTTTTGCTGCTAATATTGCTTGACCTGCACTAAAAACTAAAGTACAATTGGTTTTAATCCCATTGTCTGTAAACCATTTGATTGCCATTATCCCATCTTTTGTCATCGGCACTTTAACCACTATTTTAGGGTGAATTGCTGCCAATATTTTTCCTTCAGCAACCATTTCATCAAAAGTTATGGAAAGTACTTCCGCACTAATATCACCATCCACTAGTTCACAAATAGTTTTATAGTGATTAAGAATTTCATCATTCCCCTTAATCCCTTCTCTAGCCATCAACGTTGGATTTGTAGTAACTCCATCTAATATTCCCAAATCATTGGCCTCTTTTATTTGAACCAAGTTTGCAGTGTCAATAAAAAATTTCATACTTAGTAAGTTTTACGTTATATGTTTTACGATATGTGTTTTACGACTAAAATCGTATTAAAGACTTTAAACATGCTCATTTATTTTGAACAAGTTCTTGAATAGATATAACATTACTTTTATCTATAACAATTAAAAATGGAATATTCTATACTCCACTAAATGCACTAAATCCACCATCAATAGGCAACACAACCCCTGTGATAAAACTTGCCGCATCAGAGCAAAGAAACTGGATTGCACCATTCAATTCATTTATATCGCCGAAACGTTTCATTGGTGTTTTAGCTATTACTTTCACACTTCTGTCTGTTAAAGTGCCATCTGGATTGATTAAAACAGCTCTATTTTGATCTCCAATAAAGAATCCAGGAGCGATTGCATTTACACGAATATTATCTCCAAATTTCAAAGCCATTTCCGTAGAAAGCCATTGCGTAAAATTGCTGATACCTGCTTTTGACAATGAATAACCTGGCACCCGAGTAATTGCAGAAAATGCTGTCATTGAAGAGACGTTAATAATATTTCCAGTCTTTTGCTGCGACATTACTTTACCAAATACAAGACTAGGGTAAACAGTACCATTAATATTTAATTGCGTAACTTTTTCCCAATCAACTATTTGCATATCAAAAAAGGTTTGGTCTTCTGTTAATGTTGCGCCAGGAATATTGCCTCCTGCAATGTTTATAAGGATGTCGATACTACCCCAATGTTCTACCACTTCCTTAGCTACTTTTTCAAGACTTGCAATGTCAAGCACATTACCAACAATCCCGATTGCCTCTCCACCGAGATCTTTTAATTCATTTACCACTCTATCGAGAGCTTCTTGACGCACATCAAGCGCTACCACTTTGGCACCTTCTTTAATAAAACTTGTTGCAACAGATCCACCAAGAACGCCACCTGCGCCTGTAATTATTGCGACTTTGCCGCTAATACTAAACTGATTCATGTTTATATTTATTGTTTGATTAATTTCTATTATTCATTTCGTCATGTACTGCCGCTAACAAGCCAGATACCTGTCCTAAGGCAAACATCCTTCCCAAGAATGAATAACCGGGATTATCGGGTTTATTAACATCATCTAACATGAGTTTTCCATGGTCCACACGCATGGGAAGTCCGGGATTTGTTTTTTCAAAGATTCTAATCACTTCTAATAATTTACCCCTTCCTTCTAAGTGGGAGGCCTCTAAGAAATTGCCATTATCCAATACTTCGGTACTTCTCAAATGAACGAAGTGTGTACGGGATGCAAACCTTTTGGCTAATTCTGGAACGTTATTATGTAATCCTGTACTTAAAGAACCCGTACAAAAGGTCAATCCATTGTGGATATTATCGACGGCATTTAATATCCATTCAATGTCCTCTTCGCATGTTACTATTCTTGGTAAACCGAGAACAGGGAAAGGAGG
>CANCPA010000130.1 GCA_947379895.1 Chitinophagaceae bacterium
GAAAGTTTATTGCAACCACTTCGTGATAATGTCGACTCTTTTAACCGATTGATTAAATGGTTTAAGTTGAATGACTCGGAATTTTTCAATTTGTATATCGCTGCCAATAAAACCATTCATACAGGTAATAGGATTACAAAAATTGGTGGTTTCATCTATAAAAAAGGGACAACTATTGGTATTCCAAAGGCAACCTTCAAAAATCTAGAAACAGGATTGACAGTTACTGCCGATTTATTAGGTGCTTTCTTAATGGAAAAATTCAAATCAGGACTCTTCAATTTCGAAATTTCTGCCCCAGATTATATCACAATTTATCAAATAATCAAAGTCTCTCCAGGTTCTGCTTATGAGTTCAACTTCGAATTAGAACCTGTCATATAATTTGTTATCTCACTGATTTGGTAACTTTTTTGAAAGTTGCCAAATCTTTAACTCCCATCCCCTCGATTTGGTAACTTTTCGGAAGTTGCCAAATCTTTATTTCGCATCCCCCGATTTGCTAACTTTTTAGAAGTTGCCAAATCTTTTATTCCGTATTTCAATCATCATCTAACCTTATCTCATCAGCAATTACTTTTTGAATCTTATTATGGTATTGAACAAATTTATCCTTGTCACCAAACCAATTAATCAATTCCATCTTGTTCAGTTTACTTGGTTTATCAATCAGAATCCTATTATAAGAACTCCATTTCCATTTCCTAAAATCGTCTGTCAATCCATGATGTTGAGGATTAGAGTGGATATAATAAACCAATTGCATAAAATAACTATCGTTATCGACCAAAGCCCTTTTAAAAGGTTTCTGAAATAAGGCACCAACACGTTCTTGTTGTTTATTGAATGCCATAGAATATGATTGAAAAAACTTGCGTAGTTGATGACAAACTATATCATGAGTAGTTTTTTGGTGTAGTAATTCTGGAATAGTATCCTCAGGAAACTTTTTAAGTGAATTCAAATCAATCCCTGTCAAAACCTTTACACGAAATAAGATATGAAAGTGATTACCCAACAAACAATAGGCAAACGTATCTACAACAGGTGACAGGTAGGCATCATATTGTTTTAAAAAAAACTCATAGTTCCCTTCATTACGAAACATTGGCTGTTTATCGGTAGAACGGTTATATAAATGATAAAACTTTTGTTCTTCAAATTTCGTATGATAATGTTCTGTTTTTGCCATTATTGTAGTATGAATCTGAACAGGCGATTTGCCAACTTTCAGAAGTTGGTAAATCTACATTAAACCCATACATTTAGTTTGACAACTTCCCAAAAACACCGAATAAGCGTAATAGACCCCAAAAATTGCCAACTTTCCAAAAGTTGGTTAATTTATTAACATCAATTACGAAAACAAAGATTTGGCAACTTCTAAAAAGTTACCAAATCAGCGTCCCCAAGATTTGCCAACTTTCCAAAAGTTGGTAAATCTCCATCCACCGCATGATTTGCCAACTTTCCAAAAGTGGTCAATCTATATTTAACAATCACCAAAAACAAAGATTTGCCAACATCCAAAAAAGTTACCAAATCAACAACTTTCACGATTTGCCAACTTTCTAAAAGCTATATAATAAGTAACACGCTCCCTTCATTTCACAGTTTGTGGTAACTTTATTTAAATAGCCTTTGTACTTGATTAGGTTATTTATGTAATTAATTTTTCTTCTAAGCGATTAGTAAATTTAAAGTTCAACCCCATACAAATTCATCCAAATACTACGACAACGTTTTTGGTTTTGATAATTTACAAAACTGTATAAAATTCCTCAACAAGATTATTTCTGCCCTAAACATCACTTGAGTAGAAACATTTTTATAGATGACATTAGTCAGCCTTTTGCCCAATATCGCCTTGTATTTTTGCATCGTAGAAAATATATAAAAAGATGCGTTCACTACAATTATTGGTACTGTCATTATTCGCTTTACCGCCTGTCGCAGGTTTATTACTGCTAATTTTGCCCAAAGTTCTTGGACGAATTGTTACTATCTTAAGTGTTGTTGCCTTATCGGCAATATCGGTTTATTTGTTTGCTAGTTTCGATAAACCATTTCAGATTCTTATTCCTGAGTATAGTGATAAGGTCGTGATGATTGCAGATGTATTGCTATTAGTCTATTTTGCATTTATCGCTATCAAGAGAAAAAGTGTACTCGTAGGCTTATTAACTATCGGTCAGGCTATCGCCCTAGGTTATTTAATTAAACTTTTAGGTCATCACGAAGGTGGCATTCATGCTCAGTTTTATATAGACCGCTTAAGTCTATTCATGTTCTTATTAATCAATATTGTCAGTGGTATCATCGCTACCTACTCTCTACAATATATAGATGAAGAAGATTGTTCGCCTTATCGCAAAAAGTTTTTCATGTTTACCATGCTTTGGTTTATTGGCGTGATGAATTTGGTCGTTTCTGCAGATAATTTAGAGTATTTCTTCTTGTTCTTCGAATTAACCACGTTAGCTTCTTACATCTTTATCAGTTTCAGAAAAGATAATGAGTCTGTAAATAATGCACTTAGAGCTTTATGGATGAATCAAATTGGTGGTATCGCCATACTTGGGGCGATGATTTATTCCTTAAGTACAATTGGATATGGCACACTATCATTCCAGACTTTAGTAAAGGCAGCACCCACCGTTGGATTATTATTCCCACTTGCTTTATTGGCTGTTGCCGCTTTAATCAAAGGCGCTCAAATGCCATTCAGCTCATGGTTATTAGGCGCAATGGTCGCACCTACTCCTGTCAGTGCCTTACTTCACTCTTCCACAATGGTTAAAATAGCACCCTTTATCATCTTAAGATTAGCACCTGCTATCAAGGGTACCTCTTTATCATTAGTCATTATTGCCTTGACAGGATTTGTATTCTTAGCCGCTGCAATATCTGCATTAGCACAAGATAACTTCAAACGTATTCTTGCCTTTTCTACTGTATCCCTATTAGGATTAATGATTTTGATGGCTGCAATTGGAACTGATACAGCAATAGTCACTTGTTTGATATTGATTCTTTTCCATGGTATTTCAAAATGTATGTTGTTCTTGAACGCAGGTGTTTTAGAAAAGAAATTCCACTTGAAGAGTGCCTTAGATATGGATCGTTTGGCTGAATCAGGACCCTTCACTGCATTCGTCGTTTGTATTGGATTCATCTCCTTGATGTTGCCTCCTTTCGGTGCATTTGTCGGAAAATGGTTTAGTATCGAAATTTTGGGTTCCACATTAAGGCAAACAAGAGGGCTAACTGCGATAGTAATGCTTGCAATTGCTTGCGGTGGTGCAGTCCTTTCTTTATTATATTTTAAAGTAATGGGATTATTGATTTCCCGTAGCGGTGAAAAAGATAAGGTGACTTTCGAAACTACTCATCCTCTATACAATGTCAATCTGATTCTTTTATTAGCACTGATTTTAGCAGGTGTAGTATCATTACCTTTCTTATTAACAGGCTACTTTGGCCCTGTAGCAAGCGATGTTTTAGGTAGTGCAGTAGCTGTTGATGTACAAAGTAATTATTCTATCTCAATTGGCACCATGAATTTACCTGTCATCCCAATGATTTTGGCCTTCTTAATATTACCCGTCTCTTTATTTATATCCCTATTTATTCGGTTTAGAAAAGTGGATAGGGTTAAAGAATATACCTGCGGCGAAAAAATAGATTATAAGTTTAATTCATTCTATTTCGATACTGAATTTCTTCTTCCTTATTTTAAGGCTGTAGGATTGGTTTTCTTCGCATTAATAATTATCTTAACTGTTATTTAATAAATATTCTGATTTATGCAATCGATAATAATTTTAAGTGTTTTGGCTTTATTGGCTCCTTTAGTTGGAGGGTTAGTGTATGGTATTGAGCGTAAGGTAAAGGCTCGTATGCAAAATCGCATCGGACCAAATATTCTTCAACCTTTTTACGACTTCTTTAAGTTGGCAGACAAGAGATTGGTAATGGTGCATTCAACTCATGCATTCTTAGGTGTCATGCACTTCATCTCTATTTGGGTAGCTGTGGCCGTATTAATCTTCGGTGGTGATTTGATTTTAGTGATTTTCTTACACCTTTTATCTACTGCCCTTTTAATTATGGGAGGGTTTAGTACTCGCAGTATATTTAGTCATTTAGGCGCTAACAGAACTGCAATTAGCATACTAGCTTACGAACCAGTATTAATAATCATGGCAGTTTCTATATATGCAGTCAATGGTAGTTTTCAAATCTCTAGTATCATAAATAGTGATCCTTTATTGTATAAAATGCCTTTAACTTTTATAGCCTTATTATTAATACTGCCTATCAAGTTAAAAAAATCTCCTTTCGATGTGGCAGAGGCACACCAGGAAATTGCAGGTGGTGCTGAAATAGAATATTCTGGTATATTCTTCGAGGCAATTTATACAGCTAAATGGTTGGATTACATATTTGTTTATGCCCTTGTCTTTTTGTTTGGCGGTTCAAATTATTTATTAGGTGCAGGATTAGTAGTCGGAACATTCATCTATATCAATGCCTTAGATAATTCTACTGCAAGGGTCGATTATCGTCAGATGTTGAAGTTCTCTTATTTTGTTGCGCTTCCTGTTGCTTTTATTAATCTATTGATAACTTTATTTAATTAGTAAGTATATGTTTGAGTTAAAGAAGTTTAGAAAAAAATCACCGTGGATTCTCCACTTTAATGCAGGTGGCTGTAATGGTTGTGATATTGAAATATTGGCTTGCTTGGCACCTAAGTATGATATCGAACGTTTTGGTATGATAAATACAGGTAATCCAAAGCAATCGGATATATTGCTAATCACAGGCCCTGTAACAAAACGTACTCGTGAAAGACTCGTTGAAGTCTATAATCAGATGCCTGAACCTAAAGTGGTGGTATGTTGCGGTTCTTGCGCTAGTACAGGAGGTATTTTTAGGGGAATGTACAATATAGAAGGCGGTGTAGATCAGTTTATTCCCGTAGATGTATATGTGGCAGGTTGTGCTTGTCGCCCCGAACAAATCATTGACGGTGTGGTGGTTGCTTTAGGTATCTTGGAAGAGAAGACTAAAGAAATTGAAAAGACAATCAAGTTGGCAAATAAACCTGTTGTAGAAGAAGATGGACAGGTTAACCGCAGAAACATGCCTGCCGAGTTAACATACGAAACGACCGTATAAAAGCAATAGTTGATACTTAAAATAGTTGGTTTACGAGAATTAGATGGTTACAATCTTTTAGAATCAAGTGAATCAATCATTTTAATCACACTAAATCATTTAATCAGTGGTATATGAATAAGATAGAAACGACATTAGAAAAAGTAAGCTCCGACATTGGCAGCTTTTATAAATACGATCAGCATCATTTCATTGTAATGAATGCGAACGATTTAGGCGATAAGATAGAAGTTCAATGGTTCTTCCATGATTATGCGGATGCCAAAAACATCACTATGTTTTGGCTTCAGTGTGCAGATACGGATAGAATACCATCTATTAATGGCTCGGTTGCTTCCGCTTGGGTTGCAGAGTCTGAAATTGCAGATTTATTAGGGTTGGATATTGAAAATGCCATAGCTGGATTTGTTTTGGAACACGATTCTCCTATTGCCCCATTACGTAAAAAGAAAAAGTAATTTATGAAACAACAATTTGAGATACCAGTTGGTGCACAGCATATTTCTCTGTTAGAGCCCTTACATTTTAAGTTAACTACTGAAAATGAAACAATAGTTGATGCAGATGCCAACTTATACTATGTACATCGTGGTATAGAGAATGCTTGCGTAACAAAATTCAAATACCGCCAAGTTCCTTTAGTGGTAGGACGTGTTTGTGGATTGTGTTCTGTTTCTCACGGAACTGCTGCTGCACAGGTAATTGAAAAGCTTACAAAGGTTGAAATTCCTTTGAGGGCTAAATACTTGAGAATGCTTGTAATTGAATTGGATCGTATACACTCTCATTTACTATGCTTGGCACACGTTGCAGAGAATTCAGGGTTTGAGGCGTTGTTTATGCAAACAATGCGTGACCGTGAATATTCAATGGAGTTGTTAGAGTCTGTTTGTGGTAACCGTGTACAATATGATTATTCAATTGTAGGTGGCGTTAATCGTGATTTAAGGCCCGATGTCGCTGCAGATATTAAGACCAAATTGGCCTTACTTAAACCCAGAGTTCAGGCACTACATGAAGTATTTGAAACCAATTGGAGTTTATCATTGAAAAATAAGGGTGTAGGAGCCATTTCAAAGGAATTGGCGATGAAATTAAATGCCGTAGGCCCATTAGCAAGAGCAGCAGGAGTTCCAATAGATGTGCGTAACGAAACGGAAGATTTATTGCCTTGGAAAGAGTTAGGCTTCGAAATGATTTTAGATACAGCAGGCGATGTGTATGCTCGTAATATGGTTCGTATCAAAGAATTATATGTGGCTTTCCGTATCATCGATAATATATTGAATGGTCTGCCAGAAGGAGATATTGCAAATATTTCAAAGGCATTACCTGAAGGAGAGGCTATTGTACGTGTAGAGGCTCCTCGTGGCGAATTGATGCATTATGCCCGTGGAAATAAGACGAATGTATTGGAGCGTTTGAAAATTAAGGCACCTACATTCTCTAACGTAGGTGCAATGGTAGAGATATTTAAGGGAAATCAATATGCAAGTGCTCCGGCAATCATTGCCTCTTACGACCCTTGCTTATCATGTACAGCTAGATAGATTATTAACAACAATTAAGTCGAAAACAAATTCATTTATTGAATATTAAAAAGATTAGAAATGAGCGCATTCGTAACAGCATTAGGAAATTTGTTTAAAAAACCAGCAACGGTTTGCTATCCTTTTGAGCCTACTTATAAACCAACTGATTATAGGGGCTTGATCGAACATGTACCTGAAGTATGTATTTGGTGTCGTCGTTGTGAAATAGATTGTTTGTCAGGAGCGATTGTTTTCTCTCAAGATCTTGAAGGACAACAAACCTTTCATTACAATCCTTATGTATGTATTTATTGTGGGGAGTGTGTGGCAGTATGTCCTAAGGAAGGATCTATTTTTCAAATAGCAGCGAATGCAGCACCTGCAGTTAAGGCGCAAGACGTGAACAATCAATGGGGTATTACATTCGATAATGCTGTAGAAAGTCGTAAGGTTTATATGGCAGAAAAGAAAAGACTCGCTGATTTAAAGAAAGCAGAACAAGCCGCCGCTGCTGCAGAGGCTAAAGCAGCTGCCGCCGCAACCGTTACAACTGCTGCTGCCGTTACGCCTGCTGAACAAATCGCAACTGCTGCACCAATAGTGCCACCTCCATCTGAACCCACAGCTCCAACTGCTGAATAATATTATTATTAAGTTATAAGTTTTACGTTATACGTATTACGTAAAACTTATAACTTAATACTTACAACGTACAACTTACAACCTACTACTTAATCATGCACGAACTCTCTATTGCCCATTCATTACTCTCCATTATAGAGCGTTCCGTTCCATCGGGCAATAAGGGAACTGTAACGGAAGTCCATTTAGATGTAGGAACACTAAGTGCCATCGAATTAGACGCCTTAGTATTTTCATTCGATATAATTAAGGATAAAACAATTTCTTCAAAGGCAAATCTTATCATTAATTCCATTCAGGGAAAAGGAAAATGTAGGTCTTGTGGCAGTGTTTTTCCAATAGATAAATTCGGCGAGGCTTGCCCCGAATGCAATTCATTCAGTATAGATATTCTACAAGGAAAGGAATTGAAAATAACCTCTATTTCAATTGAAGATTAGTTTATTATAAACCTTTTTACTCAATTTAATAAGGAATGGAATGATAGCAAACTGAGCAACTTTTATCTTTGTAAAGTCCGTTTTTTACTTAAAACGTAAAACGTAAAACTTATAACTTATAACGTACAACTTCTTTAACTTCGCCTTTCAAAAAATATTATTAAACAACTTTCAAACTAATTATATGTGTAGTACCTGCGGATGCGGCTCTGACGAAAATGTAAGTTATCATCAACCAAGTAGTCATAAACATATTCACGAACATACCCACGAGAATGGACATTCTCATGCTCATGAACATAGTCACGATCATAGTCACGAACATAGTCATCAGCACGATCATCATCACGACCATTCTCATGACCATAGTCACGAACACAAACATGAACATTCTCATAAAAAAACAGTCATTGATGTAGAGAAAGACATTCTGTTCGAAAATAATATGTTGGCACAGCGTAATCGAGGTTATTTTGCTGCTAAGAATATGTTGGCAATTAATCTAGTAAGTTCTCCAGGTTCGGGCAAGACTTCTTTATTAGAAAAGACATTGATAGACTTAAAAGAGAAACTTAAATTCTATGTAATAGAAGGCGATCAGCAAACAACTAATGATGCCGACCGTATTGATGCAACAGGGACGAAAGTGCTACAGATAAATACAGGCAAAGGGTGTCACTTAGACTCACACATGATTTTACATGCACTTGAGACCCTGAAACCAGAAAACGATAGCATCTTATTTATAGAAAATGTTGGCAATCTTGTTTGTCCAGCCATGTTCGATTTGGGAGAAAAAGAAAGGGTGGTTATCATCAGTGTAACCGAAGGGGATGATAAACCATTGAAGTATCCCGATATGTTTCATTCTTCTACACTTTGTATTATTAACAAAACTGATTTGTTGCCGTATGTACCCTTCGATATTAAGAAGGCAAGGGAAAATGCATTGAAGATAAATCACCATTTAGAGATAATAGAAGTTAGCTGCACAAAGGGTGATGGCTTGCAAGAATGGTATGATTGGCTGAATAAAAAAGTTGGTCATTAAGGTTGATAGATTAATAAATTGATAGCCGAAATATAATTGATATAAACTTTTAGAATCTAGTGCGTCAATCATTTTAATCACTCTAATCATTTAATCAATGGTATAAATAAAGCCCATCAGTTATTTAATGACTGATGGACTTTTTGATTATTACCAATTCTCAAATATATTATCTATGCCAAATGGAATCTATTACTTTTAATGCAGTTACAATAAAAGCAATCAAACCGATACTCCATTGCATGTTTTTATTAATTGCTGATTGAATGTCTGTTTTCAAATTGGCAATATCAGTTTTTAGATTAGAAATATCAACTTTTAAACTAAATATTTCAACCTTCAAACTACCAATCTCTGTTTTTACTTCATACTTAAAAGTAGCAAACTCAGCCTTTAGTTCGGAAAAGTCTGATTTAAGTTCAGAAAAGTCAGACCTAACGGATGAGAAATCAGACTTCAAACTTCCAAACTCTATTCTGAGATTAGCAACATCTTCTGTAACTGCATTTAGTTTTGAGTCTAAATGATTAATATGATTGAATTGAGATTTTAAAAGCAGCGTATTGATGTCTTCGCTTTTCAAGCCTTCACCTCTACTGAATCTTTCTTCAATTTCATTAATTTTCGGTGAAATCATTTGAAGTAACATGTCATCGATATTTGTTTGACTTGTCATTTTTTTTATTTCGCTCAAATGTACACCTATTAGGAGTTAGTTGTTAGTTATTAATTAGTAAGCGAATGAAAGGCTATTTTTTCTTTATGCACCCTTCTTTATCGTGACGCTCAAGTATAAACAGTATTTTTGGAAATTGAAGAATTAATCATTTCAATGAACACATATCATATACATATCAATGGCATTGTACAAGGGGTGGGATTCCGCCCTTTTGTTTGTAGGCTTGCTACTGAAATGAGTCTGAATGGGTGGGTATGTAACGGAAATGATGGAGTGCATATTGAATTTAATGCCAATAAGGAATCAGCACAAAGATTCTTTAATACTATTGTCTGCAATCCTCCAAAAAATGCAATTGTAACTTTCCATAAATTTCAAATTGTAGGAAATGTGGAATATAAAGACTTTATCATCAAAGAAAGTGATAATCATGCAGTACCTGATATTTTGTTAACCCCTGATATGACGATTTGTGAGGACTGCTTAAAAGATATCTCCGATAAAAATAACAAACGTTATGGATATGCTTTTACTACATGCTTGAATTGTGGTCCACGTTATTCCAATACTCATTCACTTCCTTATGATCGTTGCAATACCACAATGCAGCATCTTGAAATGTGCCCAACTTGCAATGAGGAATATCATGATATTTATGACCGAAGGCATTATAGCCAAACTAATTCTTGTAGTAATTGTGCTATTCCCATTCATTTATATTCATCTTCGGATATCTGTATCAGCAACAATCAAGATGAAATTATTGCGAAGATTATTTTTGAATTGGATAAAGGTAAAATCATTGCTGTAAAGGGGATTGGAGGTTATCTGTTGTTATGCGATGCAACATATTCAACTGCCATAGAAACTTTAAGAAAAAGAAAGTATCGCCCAACCAAGCCTTTTGCATTGTTATATCCCGATTTGAAATCGGTATCAAAGGATGTGTATATCTCCCAAAATGAACAGAAGGCTTTGGCAAATAAGAGTGCACCAATTGTCTTGTGCAACCTAATGCCCAATTGCGGAAATAATATTCAAAAGCAACTCATTGCTCCTCATTTGGATAGGATAGGTTTAATGTTGCCATATTCTCCGCTGCTTTATCTGATTGCCAAGGGGTTTCAAAAGCCAATGATTGCTACAAGTGCAAATATTAGCGGGTCACCCATTATATTTAAAGATGATGAGGCTTTAAGCAACCTTTTTGATGTAGCAGATTTTGTGTTGACTTTTGACCGAGAAATTGTTACACCACAAGATGACAGCGTACTTCTTTTAACTGAAAAGGATCATCAAATAATTCTCAGAAGAAGTAGAGGATTGGCACCCAATTATTTTCCTACCCCTTTTTCAATTGAGAATAAGAAAATATTGGCGATGGGTGGAGAATTAAAAAGTGCATTCGCCCTGTTAGATAATAAAAACCTGTATATAAGTCAATTTCTTGGTGATCAAGCAAGTCTTGAATCGCAAACTGCTTTCTCAACAACTTTGAATCATTTAACGGGATTGCTAAAAGTAACACCTGAAATAATCATTATTGACAAACATCCAGGATATTTTGTGTCGCAAAAAGGAATTGAACTTTCTAGTTTACATCATTCCGAACTATTTCAGGTGCAACATCATAAAGCACATTTTGGTGCAGTGCTTGCCGAGAACAACTTATTGAATACAACAGAAAAAGTGTTAGGAATTGTTTGGGATGGAACAGGCTTTGGGGATGATGAGCAAATTTGGGGAGGAGAGTGCTTTGTGTTTTCAAACAAACAAATGGAAAGGTCGATTCATTTGGATTATTTTCCACAGTTGTTAGGCGATAAGATGAGTTTGGAACCCCGCATTTCTGCTTTAAGTTTACTAAGTCTTGTTCCCGATCACCTTGAATATATAAAGATTCATTTTACGGAACAAGAATGGAAGTATTACTCAAAACTGCTTGACCAAAAAAGAAGTTTGCAAACAAGTAGTATGGGACGATTCTTAGATGGAATTGCTTCAATTTTGAATAGTAAACAAATTTGTAGTTACGAAGGAGAGGCGCCGATGCTTTTAGAGGCTTTGGCAAGATCCTGCACAGATAAACAGCAAGGATATTATTCCTTGCCAATTATTGAAGGAAAGATTAAATGGCAGAATATGATTCCCGAAATAATACAAGAAATCATAGATAACAAACCAGCAAACGCCATTGCCTTAAAGGTTTTTAATTCATTAGCCTACTGTATTGAATTGATAAGTGAATATACAGGAATCAATCAAATAGCCTTCAGCGGTGGGGTATTTCAGAATGCTTTATTAGTAGATACCATTTTAGAACGATTGAAAGGCAGCAAGCGATTGTATTTCCATCAACAGTTGAGCCCTAATGATGAATGTATTGGGTTTGGGCAAATTGCTTGTTATGAACTTTCAATGAATCAATCTATCATTAAAACAGAAAATTGAATTTTAATGATAGAACTTAAAAAAACTGTTATAATAGGTGTGGGCAACACCTTACGTTCCGATGATGGAGTGGGAATATTTATTTGTGCTGAATTCGAGAAAATTAATTTACCAAACTTGACTGTTTTAACTTCTCATCAGCTACATATTGAATTAGTGGAAGAATTAAAGGAATTTGATATAATAATAGTGGTTGATGCAGGAATAAATCCGAATTGTGAAGTTTCATTTTATCCTATTACAGAACAAAATAGCAATAGCATTCATTCATCACATAATATAGATGCCACCTTATTATTTACCCTATTACAGAATTTATATCCCTCCGATAGACGTTTTTTTGTTTGTGAAATACAAGTTCAAAACTTTGAATTAGGTGAAAATCTCTCTTCAATAGCCCTAATAAATGCTGGAAAAGCCGTTAAATCGATTACTGAATTTATTGAAAACGGATATTAACAGAAAAAACAAAAAACTATAGGATTAATAAAAGTAAAAATCATTTTTATTAATACTATAGTTCCTAGTATTTAACCTCAATATTCTTAATTTCTAACAACTCTTTTAACAGTCTTCCCCTTTGAATCAAATATTTCAATTTCCATAGGCATGTTTCCTATTGCATGTGTGGAACAAGAAAGACAAGGGTCATAACAACGGATTGTTGATTCAACCCTATTCAACATCCCTTCTTCTATGTTGCTTCCTTTTACATATTGTTTCGCAACTTCCAAAACTGATAGGTTCATTGAAGGATTATTTTGTCCTGTAGCAATCAATAAATTTACGTTGACTAATTTCCCGGTCTCATCAGTTTTGTAATGGTGAAACAACGTTCCTCTCGGTGCTTCAGAACTTCCAATCCCTTCAGAGTAATTCCATCTTCCATGATGTTGTATATGTGAAGAAGTCACTTCAGAATCATTCAAAATCTGTTCTGCTATCTCAACATCTCCTAACGCTTCAATCAATCTAGTATAATGATAATAGAATGTTCCATGAACAGGTTTACCACCGCCAATCTTCTTAAACTCCTCAAATTCCTTTTGGGCAAGAGGCGTTTTCATTCTAGTAGCTACATTCAATCTTGCAAGAGGCCCTACACGATAGATACCTTTTTCAAAGCCATAAGGCTTATAATAGGGATACTTTAAATAGGACCAACTGACCGACCTCTCTGCAATAAACTCCAAATATCTAGATGGATCAATCTGATCTTGTAGAATAATACCTTCCTCGTTCATGAAGCGCAATTTTCCATCATATAATTCATGGCCTCCGTCTGGCCCTACAGTACCTAAATACAAAGTCGGTGAAGGAGCAAATGATTCTACCATTTCCTTGTTTTTCTCATGAAATGCCTTAATCATATTGATACCTAACTGTACAGTTGCAATCGCTTCAGGTATATATTCTAACAAATATTTCCTATTTTCTTCAGTCAATGGAAATGCCATACCTCCCGGTACAATTCCCATGATATGAATCTTTTTTCCTGTTATTCGCTCACTTATCTCCTGTCCAAATTTCCTTAGCTTGATGCCTCTTACTGCAATATCAGGATATTCCTGTGCAATACCGAGGATATTTCTTTTTGCTGGGTCACTATCATATCCCAACAAAAAGTCTGGCGAGGATAAGTGAAAAAAAGAAAGTGCATGAGACGATAAATTCTGTCCAATGTGCATCAATCTTCTCAACAAATTAGCCGTATAGGTGGGTTGAATTCCCTGTATCATTTCGCATGCTTTCACACTCGCTAGTGAATGACTTGTTGGGCAAATTCCACAAATACGAGGAGTGATTGTTGGCATTTCAGTGTACATCCTTTCCTGACAAAATTTCTCAAATCCTCTAAATTCATTTACATGAAATAATGCATCATAAACCTCCCCATTTTCATCTAATTGGATAGAGATTTTTGCATGACCCTCAATCCTAGTTACAGGAGAGATGTAAATTGTTTTTTTATTACTACTATCCATATTTTAATTTAT
>CANCPA010000131.1 GCA_947379895.1 Chitinophagaceae bacterium
TTGAAAGAGTATAAAAGTATAATCAATCTTGAATTTTAAAAAGTTAGCAAGAGCATTTTGATGAAAGAATATTCTTGATAATCTTTTACAGAGAAGATAATGTATGCTGCTTACATTAGTGTTTAGGAAAGTGCTTACAGACGGAAGTAATTCAGCAATTCTGCTTTCTTTTAGCAGTAGTTTCGGCAGACGTAACACTATGAGGGACAATTGAGCAAGAATTGAGCAATCGAACAAGAATTAAGCAATTGTCCATCGGCAGACCGAACATTCTTGTCAAGCACCTTCCCAAACACTTGTTCGTTATAGGGCATTTTAAAAGACCGACAATGCAAAAAATAAACATTCCAGACGATATAAAAGAACAATACAAATATGCTATTGAAAAAGCAAGGGAAGACAGACCTCGTTATTTCGATTGGATAAAAAATGAGATTGAAACAGCAATCAACCTTATTAATCAGTTCGACAAAATTTATGTAATAGGCGGACTTGGCTCACGACTAATCAAATCAGCGCCTACGTTTTACAACCAGTTTTTAGCATCTTATAATGGACCTGACAAGGCAGAAATCCAAGAAGATGAACTTATTCAAGATAATGATGAAATAGAAATTCTTTTGGAGTATGTTATGAATATTGCCACAGCGACACCAAATTCAAATAAAGGTGTTATTCCAACCCAAGACAATATTGAAGCAATATATCAACAGCTTTCAAAAATTAAATCCAACATCAATTTTTGGGAACTTTCTGCCGACAATCCTGTTGGCGGAAATGAATTTGACCACTGGCTAAGGACTAACATAATGCAAGACACTATAAATGTTAGAGGTGACGGCTATCATACACACATCCAAGAAATTTATCAGGAAGTTTTTTATCCATTTGACGTGTTTCTTAAACAATATTATGGATTTAACTCAAATGATGTTTATAACACAATATTAAAACTTGATAGTTTAGTTTATTCAAAGGTTGGTAATCCATTTGGGGGGACACAATCACATAAACGCCTGACAGAATGGATGGATGAAGTTGGACAGGAAAATATAACCAAAGTAATGATGGAAACAGGGAAACATTTCATTATGCAGTTCACAGAAGCCAACCTTGATTTATATGACGAAGAAGCCCCCGAACAAGTAATAATGCATAGTCTTGACAGAGTTGAAAGTTACAGTAAGATATTTTGGGTTATTCCAAAGACTGCAACGGAAAAATTAATATTTGAAAAATTATCACTTGAATTTGGTCATAATGCAATCTTTTTTCAACCACCAAAATTTAAAGGGTTTCCTTTAAACGACACGCTTATAAATCTTAAACCACTTGTAAAGGATGACGGAAAGTATTTTCACTTTTCTCTAAATCTTGCATTCAGAAATATTTTTAAAATAACAGAAGAATTAATAAAATCAGCAGATGTTGTTTACTACGAAAACTCATTTAAAGGAAATAGCAATTCAAATTCAAGAGATAATTATATTGAGTTAAAGACAAAGAAACAATTTGAAAAATTATTACCTACCGCTACATTCTTCCATTCTTTGGAATACAATGTTTTTGAAAATGGTCAAAACAAGAAAACAGAGTTAGATATTCTTGGAGTTTCTGCAGACACTCTTTATATCATTGAAGTAAAAGCGGGTGAATTAAACACAAAACATCGGAGAGGTGCATTAAAAGGTTTAAAAGACAGACTTGAAGAAACCATTAATGAAGGTTCTTATCAATGTCATAGGGCTTTAAAATATATACAAGACAACCCCAATCCAACTTTCGATTATGTTGAAGGTGGAACGAGAAAAACATTGACAATAGACAAAGCACAAATTCAATCATATTTCAGAATATCAGTAACATTTGAACACTTTTCATCTATTTCAGCTAACCTGAAATATTTAATTAGTTCTGGGGTATTAAGCCCTGTCTTTAAATGGACTTGGATTGTTTCTCTTTACGACTTAATGATTTTTGCCGACTTGATACAAAGTGAAACTGAATTTAAGGAATACTTATCTCACCGCATTGCTTTATATGACAGAAATGATATTGAGTTTTCTGACGAAATAGATATTCTTGGTTTTTACTTTGAAAACAATTTCCCATTAGGACAAGAGAAACAAAATGAAATGCTTCATATTGTTAATTATAAAGACGAAATAGAAACTTATTACACAAGAACTGGAGTTGGTATGCCTGGGATTATTAAACCAAAGAAGAAACCGAAAGCATAGTCATGAAAAAAAACGCCCTATAACATGGGTTTGGCAAAAGTGGGGCTTTAGTACTTGGCTGAACATTTGTACTTTCTATTAGCTTTTGTACTAAATTTGAACTTTCGTACTTTCTAAACCCCACCTTCGCCAAGCCCAAAAACGTTACCTGCTATTGCACTGAATACAATTCATAATTTATTTATGTTATTAAACGAATTAACAAGAGATGTTATGTTTATAATGTCTATTTCAAAATTTAAAATATGTACAAATCAATTATATTTCTTTGCTTATTTCCATTAATAGTTTTTCTTGCTTGCAATACTAATAAGAAGGATACAAAAGCGAAAGACTTTATAGTTTCAATTAAATCCATAAAAGGGGAAAAGATTATTAGTTCGGCAGCATACTATGCGGGATACATTCTATGTTTACAAGAAGACAATAAACTGTTTGTTCTTGACACGTCATTCAAACTTATTGACAGTTTAACAATAAAGTTTTCAAAATTAAAAACGTATTCCCTCTGTTCTTATAAGGATACCATTCTTTTAAATACTGACAAAGAAATTTTTTATCTTGACAATGGATTTGTTTTAAAGAAATATAACAAAAGTAACTTTAGATACGGACTACCTTTTTACAATGATTCAACTTATTATGTGTATGCCTGTTCTATGGGAGAATTTGGTGGTTCTGTATTTTTTTGGAACCAGAAAACAAATAAAACATATTCTTATCCTGCGACAGACGTACAACAAGTTTTAAAATTTAATGGTAATTATATTGCATGTAGTTTCTTAGCACACATGAGCGGTATGTCTGATTATCTTTCCATAAAAGACCCAACTAAACTTTATGAACTGAAAGACGAAAAGCAAAAAACATTTTGTAATTGGTATATGGGAGTTGACAGCATAAAAGGTAAAAAGCTTTTCGATTCACTAACGCCGCCAGGTGTGAAATATTATAGACACAGAAAAGCAAATACAATTACAACGTTTACTTACAATGGAATGCTATACTCAATTTGTAGTACTGATTCCGCAACAATATTAGTAAAGCATATAGACTTCAAATTAATTACAGTTGACACATTAATAAATAAAAAAATTGATTTTCAAAGTTCAAAAACTCATTTAGTTAATGACATCTCTGTTACATCATATTTTAGTGATTGGGGAACAACAGACAAAAATAATAATTCGGTTGAATACCAGAATACAGGTTTAATATTTAGGAAAGGAAACAATATTAAATTTATAGAATTCAGGACGCCTCATATGTGGACAGAAAGCAACAACAGGTAACAAAAAGTGTTTAGTAAGTGCTTGCACACGGAAGTTATTCAGCAATTCTGCTTCCTTTTAGCAGTTGTTTCGGCAGACCTAACACTATGAGGGACAATCGAGCAAGAATTGAGCAATCGAGCAAGAATTGAGCAATTGTCATCGGCAGACGGAACATTCTTGTCAAGCACCTTCCCAAACACTTGTTCGTTGGCAGAAACGCAAAACTGACACCCAAAGACTCAAACTTGAACAATTCCAATTAAATTCGCACCATGAAATTTGTAGATATAACTAATGACATAGCATTTAGAAAAATATTGGGGAATGAAAGCAAGAAAAAGTCTCTGATTTCATTCTTGAATGCAGTCATTGACTTTCCTAAGAATGAGCAAGTTGTTGATGTTGAAATCACCAACCCTTATCAATTGGGCAAACTTAGTGGTGGAAAGTCCACAATTGTTGATGTTAAAGCAAAGGACAAAAAGGGGAATATTTTCATAGTGGAAATGCAAATTGCCGAATTCGATTTTTTTCATAAAAGAATACTTTACTACACTTCGCAAAGCTATGTTTCACAAATTGACAAAGGAGTTGAATACAACAAGTTGAAACCTGTATATTTCATTGGAATACTTGAGTTTGAAATAGGACATAACCCAAACTATTTCAGCAGACATAAGGTGTTGGACATTGAAACCAAAGAACAAGTCATAGAGGATGTCGAATTTAATTTTATTGAGTTGCCCAAGTTTAATAAGACAATTGACAAATTGGAAAGCAGTATAGACCAATGGACATTTTTTATTAAGAACGCCGAAAACCTGAGTTTGATACCAGAAAGTGTAAAAGACGAAGGATTAAAAGAAGCCTATACTGAAGCAGACAGACGAAATTGGACAAAGCAAGAGTTGGAAGACTATGAAAGGGCATCAATTAAAGAACGTGACGAAATAGGCAGGATTGAATTTGCAGAAAAGCGAGCCAAAATAGAAGAAAAAATAGAAGTTGCAAAACAGGCTAAATTAATGGGGCTTTCAGCATTAGATATTACAAAATTGACAGGTCTTTCTATCGAAGAAATTTAAAAACTTTACTAAATACTTCTGCCAACTTAAGTGTTTAAAAAGTGCTTGCAGACGGAAGTAATTAAGCACTAGTACTTTCTTTTAGCAGTAGTTTCGGAAGAACTAACATAATGAGACAATAGAGCAAGAATTAAACAATGGAACTTCGGCAGACGGAACATTTTTATTTTTCTTCTTCTTTCTTATTTGCTGACAGACATTGTGTATAAAATAAAAAATAAAATAAACTTAAACAATAATTAAATCAATCATGAAATCATTAAAATTAACTTTCGGAATCCTATTAGTGTTAACAGTAACAAGCTGTGTGACAACAATGCCTTTAAATCAACAGTTTTACAATACAAAAAAAGTGGGTGTAATAGTACAGGTGGATAGTATTGGAATGGCAAAAGCAGGCGAACAGGGATTATTAGATATGGCTTTAACTCCGGGTGATAGATTCACTATAGGGTTAAAGAGAGTTGAACCGAAACTAAATTTGAAAGAAACATTGAAAAATGAGATTAGCCATATTTTCAATTCAAAACATAAACAATTTAAAATTATTAACGAAAATATAGTGTACGAATATCTATATCAATTTGAAAAACCAAATTCAGCAAAAAAATACAGCAAAAAAGATTTCATGTATCTTAAGAGTAAATATAATGTAGATGAAATATTACATGTACATGCAAATTACGGATTATTAGTAAGTTACTATGGAATGATAGAATTGGACAAACAGGGGTATGTAAATATTGCAACAGAGGTTGTAGATTTAAGCGATAATTCACTTTTACAAAAAATAAGTTTTCAAACTGTTGCTAAAATGAATGGGAACTGGAAAAAAGGTGAAGATTTTGACAATTTAAAAAATTCGATTCAAGATGCGATAAATAATTCAATTATAACATTGCAAGCAAAATTTTAGTTGAAACAACGATCTGCCAATATTAGCTATCAGGAAAAAGCTTGCAGACTGCACATCATCCCGTTAACTTCCTAAGGAGAGGAAGAGTGAATAACGAAGCGAATTTTGCAATAAAAATGTGGCGAATCGGATGTGTTCTCCGCTGTCTCCCTTTAATCATTATTCCTATCGTTTGTTTGATTTCTGCAACTATAGCCCTAATAAACAATTGAGCATAAAAGTAGCATCCCAAAATGGCAATAACCAAGTTTAACTTACGGTTAAATCACCTCTACGACTTATAATTTAAGGCATAAATAATCAATTTAGTAATCAACGTCGTTGAGTTAAAGAACGACTGTCAGGCTGAGGCAGTAATTAGAGTTTCTCAAGTTTTTTGAGATGACATTGCAGTTGGTTACGAATATCAGCAAGACTGTCACACTGAGTTTATCGAAGTGCAAGCAACTATAACCATTCGGCCCGACTTCGAGAGCCTCAGTCTGACAGGTTAATTATCGATGAGTCTATTACAATTTAAAAGATGTCATAAGCAGTCTGCCGAAATGCAAGCAACTCAAAGATTTCAACCCACCTTCGAGAGCCTCAGTATGACAGGATGAGTTTTTTGAGATGACATCGCATACTCTCCGAAAATAAGGGTGTCAGGGAGAGCCTGTCGAACCCGGGTTGAAAAGTCAATAATCTATTCAGTTAGTTAAAAGATGTCATTAGCAGTTTATCGAAGTGCAAGCAATTATAACCATTCGACCCGACTTCGAGAGCCTCAGTCTGACAGGTTAATTATCGATGAGTCCATTACAATTTATAAGATGTCATTAGCAGCCTGCCGAAACCGGTTAAATTAAGATTCTTCCATATTATCTCACCTTCGACTTGCTCAGGCAGACACCCTTATTTTTGAAGAACTTGCTTAACTTTACGACATTGAATTTAGAATAGTAAAGAGTGTCTCATTTGAAATAGTCCACACCTTAACCCACATAATAGACTACCCTTGCACAAAACAGTTTTGCCATGCGTTGCTTAAGCTTAGATTTTCCAGATGTAGAAATGATAAATCCTGCCTATGCCTATAAAATAAGTGTGGGTTATATACTCAGCGATTTCATTGAATTGATGGGGAGTAACGTTGTGTTGTTTGCCTTTGAACGGGGGTTCCCTGAATTGACGTTAGCTCAAAAAGCAGAACTCGTTTCTATATTCCACACAAATGAACCTGAATCGAAGCTGGAATTCGATGATTTCATTGATGAACAGAAACGGAAAAAGAGCATTAAGCATATGCCTAACCATCAATTTATTAGCTTAAAAAAGTGGGAAAAGACGATGGAAAGAGTGTTAAATAATTGGATGATAAGTCTACAATCAATGATGAAGGAGGCCGGCTTCTTTTCCTTTTATGAATGCTTCGACTTAGGTGTTTTTAATGTCTACTTTTTTGTTGACACTAATGAAAAAATAAAAGACAATTCAATTTCAATTGAAGATATGTTCAGAAATAAAACCCCTACAGGCACTATTGACAATACGATATTATTGCTAGCAGAAGGATTTTATAACGAAACAATCTTTGAGGATGGAGCAATTACCGATATTGACCTCATTGAAGCAGGCAAACCCTACCTAATTAAATGCCTAGATTTACCGAATTTAAATACGCTTACTTCGCCGGAGATGAGTAAACTAAAGAATCAGATACATCCTCATATCTCTTTATTCAAGGCCGAAACTGAAGCGTGGACTAATTTATGTTATACCGAAAGAAATGGGATAAGCTATTTTAAGGAGAAAGTGATGCCCACCATGCAATTGGTACAGGAAACGATTGTAAACGACTCTGTTTTGCGACAATGGGATAACATTGATGAGGTTAAACTAACTTCTGCCATCTATTTTGGGGAAGTAACGCCAACAATGATCTGGAAATATTATAAAAATGCAAGAGTAATTAAGCCTGAACTATACGACTTTTTAATAGCAGATTATTTATTGAAAGAAAGTTACACCATTCCGGTGATGGTGTTTGCCTACAACAAGCATTTACTTAAATTAGCTGTAGAACAGCAATTTGACATTGCAGAATTATCAGCAGTACTTTCGGTAAAAAAACATTTGGAAGTAGAGTAAATTAAGTGCCTATAAAAACTAAGCTATTCATCGTTGTAAAACAATTGAACAACATTACATACAATCTCAACTGATCAATTATAATCCCTTCGCAATCTTTCCTCTTACTCTAGCGATATCGGCATCACAAAAACGATTGCCTTGTGCTTTTGCCTTTAAATACCATTCTAGCGCCTTTTTAAAATCTTGTTTTACCGACATTCCATTCTCGTAATAGGCGGCTACATTTTTGGTAGCATCCACATCACCCTCTTTTCTTCCTTCGGCCGAACCAAGATTGTAATAATAAAAAGCAGCATCCTTATCAGGAGCAACACTCTCTCCATTTTGAAGCATCAAGCCATATCTGAAAGCACTCGAGTATTTAGAAGGAATATTACTAGAACAATTTGCACCACGCTCCCAATAATACCTAGCCGCACTAGTATCTTTAGCCTTGTACGAATCCCACCCCTTCATGTAATAGATATGGGCACTATCATTTTGATCTTCAAATTGATATTTGACATTGTGATTTTTAGCTACAGTAACCACCTTCTTTGCTTTGATTGGTTTACTCTGCGAAATTCCGAAAACGGGTATGATAATGCAACAGATAATAATTAGTTTATTCATAACTTTAAAAACATTTTCTATAAGGTAGCTAGCAAATACTACTATTTAGGCAAATATCTATAAATTTTGGATTTCATTACAAGTAAACTTTTGAAAAGATTTACAATTTCAGGAAATCGATTTACATTATATACTACTTATGCGTCTTTGTATTAAACAGAATATCAGTTTAATAACTCATTTCATGCAAATTTAAAAAATTACGAATAAAAGTTTACCAATAAGAACGGTTTTCTCATTTGTTTAAATGCTGCTGAACACGAGTTAATAATTATAATGCCGCGCATCGGAAGCAATCTAAATCAGTGTGACTTATAAATATTGTTTTAAAATAAAGTATAACAGTAACTACTACTAAGTGAATTCTAATTGCTTGTTAATTAGACAATTGGCCAATTTGAATGAATTAGTTCGAGTAATAACTATTTTTTGAAATAAACCAACCACATTATTACAATTTTATTCAACAAACCATTAAAGGTACTACCTTGCACTGTCGTTCGGGAGAGTTTTCCCGATGATTAAAAATAAGTTATATGAAAAGTTTTATTGGATTACTTGCTACAATTGTATTGTCAGTAATGATTTTAGCTTTCACTCAAGAACCAAAGAAATGGGTGGTTCCCGAAAAGTATCAGAAGATGAAAAACCCTGTTCCTTCTGATGAAATTTCTGTCAACATCGGAAAGAAAATGTACGATCGTCATTGCCTCTCATGCCATGGTATTGCAGGAAAGGGTAATGGTATAAAAGCGATTAAGCTTGATCAAACGCCGGGTGATTTTACAACTGAAGCGTTCAGAAAACAAACTGACGGGGCAATTTTTTACAAAATGACGGCGGGTCATAAGGATATGCCCTCATTTAAGAGAAGAATACCCGGAAATGATGACGAAATTGAAGGTAGTTTCGGTAAAACTGGAACAGCAGGCGATTTGGTTAATTATATCAGAACCCTGAATAAGAAATAACTTCCCAGATAGCATTGGTACCATTTGATTGATACTCCTCAATTTTGGGGAGAAAGATTCTCTTATGCCATTTGGATTGCAAAACAGGAAATAGCTGATGCTATTTCCTGTTTTATATACTACCTAAACCAACCATTTCATTTTTACTGAAAATCAAATCAAGACTATTAATAAATTATTTAAGAGCAACAAGTTCTAAATTTAATTAGAGAGAATAAAATAAAATATCTTCTCATACGTCATTCAATCTTAAGCATAAATAAAATGATGATTTTTATAGTTAGTATTGTTTTACTATTGACCATATTAGTATTGATTTATTCATTTACAACAAGACCCGAATTTGGTAAAGTATCGAAAGGTATTGAATTGCATAAAATTAGCCAATCTGCTAATTTCAGAGAAAATAAGTTTCAAAATTTAAGTCATACGCCCGACATTACCGAAGGAGTAAGTTATTTGGAAGTGCTTCGAAGCTTTTTGTTCGATAAAAGCAAACGATTAAAACCTAGTATCCCATTGCCATCGGTTAAAACAAACTTATTTAATCTAAAGAATGATGAAGATGTATTAGTTTGGTTTGGTCATTCATCTTATTTCCTTCAATTAGATGGGAAAAAGATATTGGTGGATCCTGTATTTAGTGGTAATGCATCGCCAATTCCTGGTTCGATGAAGAGTTTTATAGGAAGTGATGTTTACACTCCAAATGACATTCCTGTAATTGACTTTCTTTTTATTACTCATGACCATTGGGATCATCTCGATTACCAAACAATCATTCAACTCAAACCAAAGATTAAGCAAATCATCACAGGATTAGGGACAGCATTACACCTGAAACATTGGGGTTTTGACCCGTCTATTATCAGTGAAAAAGATTGGAACGAAGAGGTAGTGTTGCAAGATGGTTTTACGGTTAATACACTGCCTGCACGTCATTTCTCGGGTAGAGGACTCACAAATAGACAACAATCACTTTGGATGTCGTTCGCCTTTAAAACTCCTTCCCAAAATATTTTCATAGGAGGAGATTCAGGTTACGATACACACTTTAAAGTAATTGGCGAACAATTTGGCCCCTTTGATTTGGCTATATTAGAATGTGGTCAATACAATAAAAATTGGCGCTATATACATTCCATGCCAAACGAGGTTGTAGAAGCTGCAAAAGAATTAAAAGCAAATAAATTATTGCCGGTACATTGGGCTAAATTTCCATTAGCACAACACGATTGGGACGAACCAATAATCAAGGTCACCGGATATGCTGAAGCTGCGAACATTAAAACATTGACACCAATGATTGGCGAAATTGTGTTTTTGAAACAGACAAATCAACAGTTTAAAAAATGGTGGGAAGAAGTGAGATAGTTTAGATATAACTCATTCTATACTAATAAAATAAGGGTGCATAAAATAATGCCGTTTAGTTAAGCGAAATTCTGAACACGAAGGAAGGTTTCGCTCAAAGCGAAGCCTTCCTTAACTAAACAGCATTGGTTCATAAAAGTTTTTTCGCTGCGTGAGGACACGGCAGACTACCGAGGTTCATGTCTCCTCGAAACTCTTAAAGCGAAAAACTTTTATGCACCCTAAAATAAACTTCATTTGTTACTACTCAGGTATTTTTACCACAATGATCACAAGGTTTTGTACAAAGAAACACAAGGATTAGAATGCGTTTCGAATAGGTTCTTGCCAATTATTTTAAAAAGAAAACTTTGTGTTCCTTGTTTTTTCTTTGTTTTCATTGTGGTATTACCTCCTGATTAGTAACCTTCATTTATTTACAGTTGCACATATTCCTTCATTTTAAATTTAACCATTTTTATTATCAAATCGATTGGCAATTGTTTGTTTAAAGGGAACTGAACGGAACCTCTTCCCTGTTTATAAATGGATAATTCTTTAGCAAAGGCTACGTGTCCATTTGGAGTTGCATAGAAACCAATATGATTCTTAAAGGCTGCAAAATACACAAGCGGTTTCCCGTTGAATTTATAAGCAGGCATACCATAACTTATAGATTCAATAGCTGCAGGGGCAGTAATCTTGATTGCATTTCTGACAGCAATCAAGCGTTCTTGAATAGCTTCAGGAAATGACCCGATGTAATCATCAACATTCTGAAAAGCGTTTTTATCCATTGATCACTTTTTTCTACTCATGAGATTTTACCACAAGGAAAACAAGGAAAAAACAAGGAACAATTAGTCTTGTAATAAAATAAATAATTCTGAAATTAGAAAATCCCTGTGTCCTTTGTGATAAAGACTCCTGTTAATTAACGATAATTATATTTAAAAAGATAAAAATACTGTGTTTTGAAATTACAAGGAATAAAGAATTAGAATCATCTTCAATTTTCCCATGTACTACACTTATATTGCAGGTCATTAATATGAGCAGTAATAAAAATAGTAGTCTCTTTGCCTCAATCCCATCTAAGGCCTCACTTTACGCAGAAGTGATTATTCCGCTTTGGTTGCCTACAACTTACACGTGGGCAATACCCACTCATTTACAGTCATTCGCGAAAGTTGGACTCCGGGTAGAAGTTGATTTAAGAAACAAGAAATATGCAGGTATCATCAAAAGAATCACAACACAAAAACCTCCTGCTTTTGAACCTAAGGAATTACTCAACATTTTAGATGAAGAGCCAGTACTTTATGAGAATCAATTGAAATTGTGGAATTGGATGAGTAGCTACTATATGTGCTGCGAGGGCGAAGTGATGCAGGCAGCAGTACCAGCAAACTTAAAACTTTCTAGCGAAAGTATTCTGATTTGGAATGAAGAAACGAATTATGATTTAAACGATGGTTCGGCTTTTACAGACAATGAATACATTGTTGCACAGGCACTCGAAGTAAAAAAAGAATTGCGATTGAGTGAAGTACATCAATTATTAGACACTCAGAATGTTTATCCTGTCATCAAGAAGTTGATTGACAAACAAGTCTGTTTTGTTTGGGAAGAATTAAAAGAAAAGTTTAAGACTAAAACTGAGACGTTCATTTTATTGAACCCAATATATAAGGATGAAGAGAAACTTTCGCAACTATTCAATGAGGCAAAGAATCCTGCTTCCAAACAAATGGAACTACTCCTCTCCTATTTACATATTTCAAAAACGGAGGGTACTGTTACACAACCGACTTTGCTTAAAAAAGCAAATGCTACTAGTGCACAGTTAAAGGCATTAATACAAAAGGGTATCCTGATTGCAGAAAAGCGGGCTACAGATAGAATAAAAGCCTTGCCACAGGATTTGAACATGAATTTTGTTTTGTCGGCACCACAACAGACTGCTTTAGATAAAATAATAAAGACTTTTGAAGACAAGAATGTTTGCTTATTACATGGCGTGACGGCAAGTGGAAAAACGCAAGTGTATATGACGCTGATTGAACAATATATTCAACAAGGAAAACAGGTGTTGTATATGTTACCCGAAATTGCCTTGACCGCACAAATGATTCGCAGATTGCAACTTCATTTTGGAGGTAATATTGCTATCTATCATTCTAAATTCAATCCGAATGAACGTGTAGAGATTTGGAATAAGGTGAAGATCGGACAGATTAAAGTGGTGTTAGGGGCTAGAAGTTCTTTGTTTCTTCCCTTCAAGGACTTAGGATTAATTGTAGTAGATGAAGAACATGATGCGAGTTATAAACAGCAAGACCCTGCACCTCGTTATCATGCAAGAGAC
This sequence comes from Chitinophagaceae bacterium, assembly GCA_947379895.1. Classification (GTDB taxonomy): domain Bacteria; phylum Bacteroidota; class Bacteroidia; order Chitinophagales; family Chitinophagaceae; genus Parasediminibacterium. Next base: position 12,953 of record CANCPA010000131.1, read on the forward strand.
TCGGCTATCTACTACGCATCCTTATTTAATGCGAAAGTATTACTAGGAAGTGCCACTCCCTCTATAGAAAGCTACTTTAATTGTTTGCAAAATAAATATGGTTTAGTCACACTTAGTGAACGATTTGGCAATGTGGATTTACCTGAAATTCAACTCGTTGACCTCAAACAAATTGCCAATAAGGATAAAAGCAAGATTGCTTTATCGCCACAAATGATTGCAGCAATAGAACTTTCGTTATCCCAAAAGAAACAAGTTATCTTATTTCAAAACCGTAGAGGATATAGTCCTTATATGCTATGTCAAAACTGTGGATGGATTCCTCAATGTCAGCATTGCAATGTCAGCTTAACCTATCACAAGGCAAAAAATAAGTTAAGTTGCCATTATTGTGGTACGACCTATCCGGTGCTACATACTTGTGCAGCCTGTGGAAGTCACAACTTTGTACAAAAGAATTTCGGCACTGAAAAGTTAGAAGAATTAGTCGCTGAACAGTTCCCTAATGCAAAGGTGGCACGCATGGATTATGACACGGTAAAGGGAAAGAATGACCATGACAACCTAATTAAACTCTTCGAACAGCAACGAGTCGATATCTTGGTAGGCACACAAATGGTTGTAAAAGGGCTTGATTTTGAACATGTAAATTTAGTAGGAATAATAGATGGAGATGGCATTCTTCACTTTACTGACTTCCGGGTAAATGAACGTGCCTTTCAACTAATGGAACAAGTAAGCGGTCGTGCAGGACGAAAGGATGGAAAGGGAACAGTTTTGATACAGGTAACAAACGTGCAACATCCTGTATTAGCTTTTGTTCAAAAGCATGATTACTTACAATTATATAATTATGAAACTGAGG
>CANCPA010000132.1 GCA_947379895.1 Chitinophagaceae bacterium
GCTTGAATGCAAAGGGATGTGATAGCTTGACAACATTGAATTTGATTATTAATCAGCCTACTACTGCGACTATCACAAAGACTGCTTGTAGTTCATTTACTTGGCATGGAACAACTTATACAACAAGTGGTTCTTATATCTTCGATAGCTTGAATACGAAGGGATGTGATAGTTTGACTACTTTGAATTTGACAATCAGTCAACCGACTACTGCCACTATCAACAAGACTGCATGTAGTTCGTTTACTTGGCATGGTTCAACTTACACAACGAGTGGTATTTATACTTTTGATAGCTTGAATGCAAAGGGTTGTGATAGCTTGACTACATTGAATTTGATTATCAATCAACCGACAACTGCAACAATCACAAAGACTGCTTGTAGTTCATTTACTTGGCATGGTTTAACTTACACAACGAGTGGTTCATATACTTTTGATAGCTTGAATGCAAAGGGTTGTGATAGTTTGACTACGTTGAATTTGACTATCAATCAGCCTACTACTGCCACTATCAACAAGACGGCTTGCAGTAGTTATTTATGGCATGGAACAACTTACACAACTAGTGGTTCTTATACTTTTGATAGCTTAAATGCAAAAGGATGTGATAGCTTGACTACGTTGAATTTAACAATTAATCAACCGACTACTGTTTCTATTAATAAGACGGCTTGCAGTAGTTATTTATGGCATGGAACAACTTACACAACGAGTGGTTCTTATACTTTTGATAGCTTGAATGCAAAGGGATGTGATAGTTTGACTACGTTGAATTTGATTATCAATCAACCGACTACTGCTACAATCAATAAGACTGCTTGTAGCAGCTATACTTGGCATGGAACAACTTACACAACTAGTGGTTCATATACTTTTGATAGCTTGAATGCAAAGGGATGTGATAGTTTGACTACGTTGAATTTGATTATCAATCAGTCTACTACTGCTTCTATTAATAAGACTGCTTGTAGCAGTTATTCTTGGCATGGAACAACTTATAATACTAGTGGTGTTTATACTTTTGATAGCTTGAATGCAAAGGGTTGCGATAGTTTGACTACGTTGAATTTGACTATTAATCAACCGACTACTGCTACTATCAACAAGACTGCATGTAGCAGTTATTCTTGGCATGGAACAAGTTACACAACTAGTGGTTCTTATACATTCGATAGCCTGAATGCAAAGGGATGTGATAGTTTGACAACATTGAATTTGACTATCAATCAGCCTACTACAGCAATTGTTTCTAAGACAGCTAGTATTAGTTATGCATGGCATAATGTAATCTATACAGCTAGTGGTGTTTATATATTCGATAGCTTAAATGCAAAGGGTTGTGATAGCTTAACAACGTTGAATTTGACGATTACACAAACTACAACCGCTACGATTAATAAGTCTGCCTGTAGCAGTTATACATGGCATGGAACAACCTATACAAAAAGTGGTTCTTATACCTTTGACAGCTTGAATACGAAGGGATTTGACAGTTTGACTACGTTGAATTTGACGATAAATCAACCTGCTACCTCAACCACTAATGTAAATGTTTGTAGTAGCTATCTTTGGAATGGAACAACCTACTCGAAGGGTGGTAGCTATCTGATTCATCTGAGCACTGTAGCAGGTTGTGATAGTGCGGCTACCTTGAACTTGACAATTATTCAGCCAACTACTTCTGATATGACCGTATCTGCAGTAGGTTATTATAATTGGCATAATAAAATATATACTGCGACAGGTACTTATGTTTTTGATAGCCTGAATGCGGCAGGTTGTGATAGTTTGATGACTTTAAAATTGACACTTGGAAATAATTGGACGGGCAAAATTTCTACAGACTGGTTTAATGTTAATAATTGGTCAATAGGGGTTCCAAAAAGTACAGTTGATGCCTACATTCCTGTAACTGCCAGAAATCCTGTTATTGCAGGAGCAACGGCAAGTGTGTATAACATTATTATTGCAAATGGGGCAAACCTTACCAATAATTCTACCCTGAATGTTTATGGCAACTTTGGACAAGATGGTACTTTGACAAGTAGCAGTAGTAGCAATGTAATATTGGTAGGTAGTGGTATACTCAGTGGAAGTACAACTTTCAGAAATTTGGAAATAACTGGAACCTATACTGTTGGCTCGGTAATTACCGACAAGACCTCTGTAACAGGGGTTTTAAAAAAGACTAGTGGCACATTAACCACAAGCAATAAGCTCACGCTTGTTTCAACTGCAACAGGATCTGCCTTGATTCAGGAACTTGGTGGTACATTAATTGGTAAGGCATATATACAACATTATACGAATGGGATAATAGGTTATCATCAATTTGGTTGTCCTGTGAATGATGCCACTGTGAGTACTTGGTCTAGTTCTTTTCCTATTACGGGAGCAAACAATGCTCAAGCATGGATACCAAGTAAATACGGCACTTTACAAATTTATAATGAGGTAGCAAATACTACCTCAAGTTTAGATACAGGCTATTACAATTATACCTCATTGTCTGGTTTGTTGACACCTGGAAAGGGCTTCTCCGCATACCTTGTAGGTGCAACCACCTTGAGTACTTTTGGTACTCCAAATAATGGAGTCCTTACAATTCCTGTTACTCGTACAGCAGGAACAAATGATCCTAGAGGTTGGAACTTGGTGAGTAATCCTTATCCTAGTCCAATAAGTTGGACAGCATTAAAGGCAAATAATCCGAACATGTTTGCTGATGCATCTTGTTATATTTGGAAAACTACTGGATTTAAAAATGGGGTTTGGGCAGAGTTTAATGGGACAGTAGGTACGAATAGTTCAGGCAATGTAGATATCATTAATTCTTCACAAGGGTTCTTTATTTATGTTAATAAGACAGGTACACTATCTTTTAATAATACTTTACGAAACTACACCAATCTGACTCCCTCAATATTTGGAACAGGAACAGTTGCTAATCAAATTAATGTATCAGTGAATGACTTATCAAGTGGAGAGTCTGATGAGGCAATTGCTTACACCGGCTTTGAAGAAAATCAGTCAAGAAAGATGGAGCAGCCACTAGAAGCAATGAACCCAACCATCTCATTTGATGTAAATGGGACAAAAGCTAGCATCAATATCATTAAAGATATAAATACAGAGACAGTTTTACCATTAAATGTAAGTACTCCTGTCACTGGAAGTTACTCGTTAAAATTTGAAATAAAAAATACACAGCTGCCTGTTTATCTTAAAGACGCATTAAATGGTACATTAACTGATGTGAAGTCTGTAGGAGAGGTGTTCATTACAACAACTGCTGTAGAAACAGTAAATAGGTTTAGTATTGTGTTTAAGGCACCTAAGGTACTTGTTCAAGATGGCTATATTGTTTATGCAGAGTCAAATAATATTGTTGTAACAAATCCTGTAAGGACGGGCGCAACAATAGTAGTATATAATACATTAGGACAGTTAGTGGCTAAAACGGTGATGAATGGCAACAGTATAACCCTACCGATGAGTACAACTTCATCACATTATGTGGTGAAGATATTAGAATCTAGTGGAGGGAATGTGGTGAAACAAGTCATCATTAAATAGTGATGAGTAATTGCTGGTTACAGGTTTTTAGATACAGTTTGCAATTAGTAAAGTAAACAGCAATTGACAATAATTCATTAACAAGTATCAATAATTCATTAACAAGTATCAATTAATTATTTCGTAATCAATTTTTCCATATTTTAGCTTTAACAATCAATAATTAACAATTAACATTTAATAATTATCATTTATGACAAAGAAACAACTGTTACAATCAGCCTTTTTAATGACAGGCATGTTATTGACAGCTACCGTATTATTAGCGACTCCTCCCGGTGGAGGTGGCGGTGCAGGAGCTCCAATCGATGGGGGAATAACCCTCTTATTAGGAGCAGGTGCTTCTTATGGTATCAAGAAATTGAGGGACAAAAGGAAATCTTAAGGGAATTGATTTTGCAGGTTAAAGTTTACAAGATTCAGGTTACTTGCAAAACAATTATCAATTTAATACCGCCTCGAAGCAGCAATGTTTCGAGGCGTTTTAATTATTTTATCTTTGGCATTTCAGCTATTTAAGCTATTTTCATTTTTTTAAAAGATATGAAAAAGATTCTTCTATTTATTTTGCTAGTTATAGTCTCTGCAAAACTACTTGCACAACAAAGGATTATTGCAGAATGTACCATCAATTATAGTATTTCTGCAGTTGATTCTTCTGAATCTGAAACCATGAAACACTCATTGAAGTCGAGTACAAAAAATGTATATATCAAAGGCAATGAGTCTCGAACCGATTTGATAAGTAGCGCTTATAGTCAGAGTGTTATTTATGAAAAAACTACAGGTAATGCAACAATTTTGCGCGAATTTGGTAATAGTAAGTTTATGACTAGATTAGATAACGAAAAATGGTTGAAAGAAAATAAACAATTTGAAGGCCTCACTATCGAAAACACAACCGAACATAAATCCATTTTAGGGTATGATTGCATTAAGGCATTGTTACATTTGAAGGATGGCACAACTGCTACAATATATTTTACCAAATCGATAATTCCTTCTGTAAAGGAGTTTGAATATCAGTTTAAAGATATTAATGGGTTAGTATTATCTTACGAAGCAATCGGTGCAAAAGGTGAGAAAGTAAAATATACTGCTACAAAAGTAAATCTAAGTCCCGTTCCAAGTAATATATTTGCCATCCCCACTTCGGGGTACAGAATACTTTAGAAACTCATATTGCATAATGCATATTTCATATTTCACAACTCACACTAATGGACTTTTACTGTAATTCTCTTACTGAATACAATCGATTAATCACCAAAGAAGTAAAAATTGGTGACCTATTACTAGGAAACGGTCATCCAATTCGCTTACAAACAATGACCACTACCGATACCATGAACACCTTAGCTACCGTTGAACAAACAATTCGTTGTATTGAAGCAGGTGCAGAACTTGTTCGTATTACGGCACCTAGTAAGAGTGAAGCAGAAAACTTATTGAATATCAAGAATGAATTGAAGAAAAGAGGCTACAACGTTCCCCTAATCGCTGATATTCATTTTACACCTAATGCAGCCGAGATTGCAGCAAGAATCATTGAAAAGGTAAGGGTGAATCCAGGTAACTACGTGGATAAGAAGAAATTTGAACAAATAGATTATACTGACTTAGAATATGCTGAGGAGATAGACAGAATCAGGGAAAGATTTACCCCGTTAGTGAAAATCTGTAAGGAATATGGTACTGCTATGCGTATCGGAACCAATCATGGTAGTCTGAGCGATCGTATTATGAGTCGCTATGGTGATACGCCGAATGGTATGGTAGAAAGTGCGATGGAGTTTTTGCGTATTGCTAGGGGCGAAAGCTACCACAACATTATTTTAAGTATGAAATCGAGTAATACACAGGTAATGGTGCAGGCATATCGACTACTGATTCAACAGATGCAAGAGGAATTTGGAGAATCTTATCCGTTGCATTTAGGCGTAACCGAAGCAGGAGACGGAGAAGATGGTCGAGTAAAAAGTGCTGTGGGCATCGGAACTTTATTGGAAGATGGTATTGGCGATACAATAAGAGTTAGTTTAACAGAAGACCCTGAATTTGAAATACCTGTTTGTAGGGATTTGGTAAAAAGATATTCAAGTTACAAGTTACAAGATACAAGTTACAGGTTAGAGGATTCAGGTTACAGGTTCCAAGATACAAGTTACAGGTTACAAGATACAAGTTACATGTTACAGGTTGCAAGGAATGAAGAACTAGTAATTAGCAACCTGAAACCAGAAACTAGTAACCTGAATCCTGAATCTAGTAACCTGAATCCTGAATCTAGTAACTTGCCTTATTCCCCCTTTTCTTATTCGAGGAGTAAGACATTTGCCATAAATAATATTGGCGAACACCAGGCACCCGTGGTAATTGCAGATTTAAGTAAACAAAAAGAAATTACTCCTTCAAGCTTACAAAGTATCGGCTATACCTATAATTCAGAAAGTGATAAATGGAATATCAGTGATGGTGCAGCAGATTATATCTTCACGGCAAATAAAGAAGTTGATTTCGCTTTGCCAGGCACATTAAAAGTGTTTAGTTATTATAATACTTGGAAAAAGGCTTTAGATAAAACTAAGTACTTCCCTTTGTTGGATGGTAACAAATACTTAGATGATGCTTTGGAAAAGTCAAATGTATTAAACCTTGTTTTGATAGAATGTTATTCTACAACTATTCCTCAACCTCCTTTAGAAAGTCTTTTTCAAGTTTTAAAGCAAGACAAGACTGCCGCAGTTTGTTTGTTTTCAGCTAATATAAATGCGATGCAGAGTGTGAGAAGGATGGTTGTTGAAATGAAAAACTATGGACTTGGTAATCCAGTAATATTATTGGTAAAAAGCGATTGGAAAACGCCTGACGAACACCTTATTCATTTTGCAACAGAAACAGGTGCTCTTTTATTGGATGGCTTTGGTGATGGTATTTGTTTAGGAATGACCGATAATAGTTATCAATTACAAGATGAAGGACTTCAGAATACGGAGGGTAGAACCTATACTAGTAATACTTCGCCCGAGCAGTTTATTAATTCCACTGCTTTCTCTATCCTTCAAGCGACTCGTGTTCGGATATCTAAGACAGAATATATCAGTTGTCCTAGCTGCGGACGAACTCTTTTTGATTTACAAGAAACAACAGCGCGGATAAGAAGTGTTACCAATCATTTAAAAGGAGTGAAAATAGCCATCATGGGATGTATTGTTAATGGTCCGGGCGAAATGGCAGATGCTGACTTTGGTTATGTAGGAAGTGGTGTTGGAAAAATTACTCTTTACAAAGGCAAGGAAATAGTAAAGAAAAACATTGATAGTGCGATTGCAGTAGATGAATTGATAAATTTATTAAAAGAAAACGAGGCGTGGGTGGAGGAGAAGTTATGAGTTATGAACGATGAGTTATGAACAATAAGTTATGAAATATGAGTTAATATTTTGGTTAGTTTAATTCACTTATAACCTATTACATATAACTTATAATTTATCACTTATAACTCTTTCTGCTTTCTCTTTAAATAAGAAACGATGCAAACAGATTTTTTAGTAATTGGTAGTGGTGTGGCTGGCTTGACATATGCGTTGAAAGTAGCTAAAAATTTTCCTGATAAACAGGTAATAGTCATCACTAAAACTGATTCGGACGAAACAAATACTAAGTATGCACAAGGAGGTATTGCGGGTGTTTGGAATGAAGAAAAGGATAGTTACGATAAGCATATAGCAGATACTTTGATTGCGGGAGATGGTTTGTGCAATGAGAAAATTGTAGAAATTGTTGTAAAAGAAGGCCCTGAACGCATCAAGGAAATTATTGAATATGGAGCAAGATTTGATAAAAATGATATTGGCGAATATTCTTTAGGCAAGGAAGGGGGGCATAGCGAAAACCGTATTCTCCATCATAAAGATGTTACGGGGCTTGAAATTGAAAGGGCATTATTGAACGAAGTAAGCAAGACGAAGAATATAGACTTAATCAATCATTGCTTTGTAATAGATATCATCACTCAGCATCATTTAGGATATTTAGTTACTAAATCTACCACCGATATTACTTGCTATGGCGTTTATGTGTTGAATGTAAATAGTAATCAGGTCGAAAAAATTACTTCCAAAATTACCTTATTGGCATCGGGAGGAAATGGACAGGTATATCGAACTACTACAAATCCTCGTATCGCAACGGGTGATGGTGTTGCAATGGTTTATCGGGCTAAAGGCAGGATTGAGAATATGGAGTTTATTCAATTTCATCCTACTGCCTTGTATGAACCGGGCGTATCTCCTTCTTTTTTGATAACTGAAGCAGTAAGAGGCGATGGAGGTATTCTTCGTAACAAGCAGGGTGAGGCTTTTATGGTTAATTATGATGAAGAAAGACGCGACCTCGCCCCACGTGATATTGTTGCTCGTGCAATAGATAATGAGATGAAGAGAAATGGTACTGAACATGTTTATCTTGATTGTACCCACATGGATAAAGAAAAGTTCATCCATCACTTCCCTAATATTTATGAGCATTGTTTAAGTATTGGTATCGATGCATTCAAACAATGGATACCTGTTGCACCTGCTGCACATTATAGTTGTGGTGGCATCAAGACAGATGAAAACGGTCAAACTTCAATTAAACATTTATATGCCTGTGGGGAATGTGCAAGCACAGGTCTACATGGTGCAAACCGATTGGCTAGTAATAGCTTACTCGAGGCAATGGTATTTGGTGAACGTTGTTTTAATGACAGTATAAAGTTGATTGAAGAAATTAATGCAAATCAAAGTCATCCAATAGAATTACCTGATTGGAAAGCAAAGGGGACTGCCGAACCAAAAGAGATGATCTTAATTACTCAAACTCGAAAAGAACTAGAACAGATAATGAGTGATTATGTTGGAATAGTTCGTACAGATGTCCGTTTGAAAAGGGCGATGCGTCGTTTAGATTTATTGTATGAAGAAACAGAAGAGTTGTACAAAACAACTAAAGTATCTCCTCAGATGTGTGAATTAAGGAATTTGATTACTGTGGGCTACCTGATTGTAAAGGGGGCAGAGTTCAGGAAGGAAAGCAGGGGATTGCATTATAATACGGATCATTTGAACAAGAGTGAGTTATTGCAAAATATCATACTCTAATCCCCTTTAAAATTCAATTCAATATCATGAAAAAGATATTATTACTCAATTTATTCATTTTATCAATTTTGGGGCTTTTGGCACAAAACAAAGACAATGAGCTCAATGATTCTGATATTGTCTTTACAAGTGCACAGATAAGCCCAAAATTTACCGAAGGTACAAATGGATGGAGGGATTACTTGGTAAATAATCTAAATACAACGGTTCCTGCAAAAAATGGTGCTAGAACCGGAAAATATACCGTCATCATCTCCTTTGTGGTTGATAAGAATGGAAATATAAAAAGTGTTTCTGCTAATAATAGTCCAGGTTATGGTATGGCTGAGGAAGCAATTCGGTTAATAAAGACTAGTCCAAAATGGATTCCTGCATCTCAGAATGGATATAATGTAGCTTTTCGGTGTAGGCAAGCAATCACTTTTGTGGTTGGAGAGACTTCAGCTACAGAAGGAAATGTAAATGGGGAAAAAAAGTTTACTTCTGTTCAGATTGAAGCAGAATTTCCAGGTGGTAGAGATGGATGGAAGAATTACCTAGATAGAAACCTGAATAGTACTGTTGCATCAAGTAATGGTGCACCAACCGGTAGATACTCGGTAATTGTTGATTTCTTGGTTGCTAGTGATGGGCATATTGTCGAAGTAAATACTCTTAACAATCCTGGATATGGCACTGCAGAGGAGGCATTGAGAATATTAAAGAGAAGCCCAAACTGGAAACCTGCAGTTCAAAATGGAGTAAATGTGGCTTATAGAGGAAGGCAAACTATCACGTTTGTGGTTTCGAATAATTAGTAAGTAATAAGTAATAATGCGAATCAAGGGTTGAAAGTACCGTTAGGTACTAAATATTGGTAGTAAAAAATTAAAATGAATGCTTGAAGTGCCGTAGGTACGACATAATTTGCGTATGAAACTATAAAAAGTGTTTCTTTTGAGCATTTTAAAATGATATGTCGTCCCTAAGGGACTTTTGGCAATTATTATTCACTTGTTTCCTACCGATATTTCGTGCCTACGGCACTTATCCAAGTGTATTTCAAACCTTGATTCGCATCAATAAGTAGTAAGTAATGAGTTAGGTAATAAGTAGTAGGTGAATCAAAAGATTACCTACTACTTACCAATAATTTCCTATAACAACTTAACCACTTTTTTGGTAACTATATTATTGCTACTTGTGATTCGAACCGAGTAGATACCTGCTTTTTTATCGGTGAAAGTGGGTACTTTAACTGAATTGAAACCCTTCGAACCTTTCAGGCTTACTGCTGAAACTAAGCGTCCATTTACATCAAATACACACACATCAATAGCATCATCTTTCAACAAATAAACATTCAAGTTTAATGCTTCATTTCTAATTGGATTTGGGAAAATTTCAACGGTCATTAACTCATTTGTTGTTAAAAAATTCACGTTAACAACTCCACTATACTTATAACTGCCTTCTTTACTCAACATTTTTAGTCGATAATAAACGCAAACAGCGCTTCCATCAGTTTTATCAATAAAGCTATACTGATTACTGACTTCGCTGCCTCTTGTTGTTATTGTTTTCGCTTCAATAAAATGTATCCCATCAAAACTTTTTTCAATAATTATTGCTGTTAAATTAGTTTCGTCATTTGTTGAAAAATCAATTTTAGTAAATGGATGTGTTATTGCAGTTGCTGTAAATGATGTTAAAGAAACTGGCATTGGAATAGGTATAGAATAGCAAATTTCTAAACGCAGATTTCTTGAATTATCTGTAGCATCCCCCGATTCGAAAATCATTGAATTGTAAGGATTACTTTCAGTTTGCATTCTCATCACAAAACCAAAATTGCTATCCGGTTTATTTACCCAAGTTTTTGCAAAATCAGTTATGTCAACCACATAATCCTCATTTGTATTGTTACTCTGTGGCAATATTTTTTGAGTAGCAATATCTACAGGAGGTTGACTATACCATGATGTGCTACTTGCTTGCCAAGGAGCAATGAACTTTTGAAGTAAAACAGCATTGTTAGTTCCAAAAGTGGGCGAACCAGGCCGACCTTCTGTAGTGCCTTGGTTTTTAGCGTATAAGTAGAGCTTAGCACTATTTACCGTTGCATTTGTGGGTATAGACGTTAGCTGATAGTGCATCAATGATCTGTAATTGTAATATGCACCGTTGTTTGTCCAAGCAAATAGGCGAACAGACCCTAAAACAGTATCAATTAAATAGGGGTTTAAATTCGTAAGGTTATCAATTGTATAACCATTTGTGTTTGCCTTATTTACTTTAATAACTAATTGCGAATCACTATTTGTACAGTTATTTACGGGAATAGGTGGTGTAGAATCAGCATAACAAATTTCTAAACGCATATTTCGTGTGGGATCTGAGGCATTTCCTGATTCGAAAATCATGGAGTTGTAGGGATTGTTTTCTGTTTGCATTCTCAATACAAACCCAAAATTACTATCTGGTTTATTTACCCAGGTCTGAACAAAATCAGTCATATCAACTATATAATCTTGGTTAGTGTTCGTGCTTTGTTGTAGTGTTTTTTGAGAAATAATATCTACGGTTGGTTGACTATACCAAGAAGTTGTATTTGCTTTCCATGGTGCCATGAATTTTTGTAATAGCACTGCATTGTTTGTTCCAAAAGTTGGAAATCCAGGTCTTCCTTCCGTAGTACCCTGATTCTTGGCGTATAGATAAAGCTTCGCACTATTAATTTTTGCTGTAATGGGTATTTTCGTTAATTGATATTGTATCAATGATCTAAAATTATAATAAGCGCCATTATTTGTCCAAGTGAAAAGCCTCAAAGAGCCTAAGGCAGTATCAATTAGATATGGATTCAGGTTTGTTAAGTTGTCTACAACATATCCTTGTCTATTAGCTGTATCTACTTTAATGACTAATTGAGAGTTGCCGCTGATCGCACAATTATTAGGTGGCGTAGGGTTAGGCGCATTAAATAAAGCAGAAACTTCATTGTTTGTAATTGCCCTGTTATAAAATCTGATATCGTCTAAAACACCATTAAACCAAAATGGGTTATTGTTTGACCCTTGTGGGAAGGCCCTTCCTAAATAAATGTCAGTAGCATTAAATAGAACACTTCCAGTTTGTGCTGATACGATATTGCCATTTAAATACATAATAGTTACACTTCCATTATTGGTAAATACTACGTGATACCAACTTCCTGTATGTATAGAGGTAAGGTCTGAGGTGCCAAGTCCGTAAAACGATTCATGCGCCGTATCAATCGATGTGTTGCAAAAATTAATATTAGATACATTTCCATAGGGTGTGTTGCCAAAAGCAACATTATAATTAGTAGTATATGGTAGAGTTCCACCTCTTGAAAAAAGATAATTTCCACTACACAAATCAGTATTAAATGCATTTACTTTTACCCAAAAACTTAGCGAAACAGAATTCAAGCTGTCAATGATTGTTTTGTGAGGAATCTGTATATAACTACTATTGCCATTAAATGAGTAGGCATTATTCTTGTTTCCAAAGCGATCAATTGTCAATGAAGCATTGTTGAAACTTGGGTTATTTCCATAGCCGCTTGAATCTAAAGCGTTGCCGCTAAAAGGATAATAAGCGATTAGTCCGTTGCTAAGGTTAATTTGAGCAAAGGTGTTTAATGCAGATAATAATAAGATGGATAAAATTACACTTCTAAGTGTGGACTTAAAGAACTTCAAAAGGAGAATTGTTTGCATTAAAATAATTTTAAGCAAATGTAGAAGTATTTGCTTCCTTCTTTCAATTTGATTGTTTATATTTCCTAATATTAATTAATTTTTAATTCAATACTGTATTCTTTTATTTGGCCATGTATTTAATTGGTTTTATTGTCTCCACTCGTCTTAAGAAAATTTTTTTGCTTGTTTTTGAAATATAGTTTGTCTGTTTAAAATAATTCCCCTACATTTGCACCCCAAACAAATCGCGAGGTAGAGCAGCGGTAGCTCGTCGGGCTCATAACCCGAAGGTCAGAGGTTCGAACCCTCTCCTCGCAACAAATAGAAGAGGCTATCACATTAACATGGGATAGCCTCTTTTTCGTATCATATATTTTTGATTTGCGATTATTTAAGATGATTAGAATGATTGATTGTTTTAATACAGTAATTCGAATCAATTTTTTATAATTCAAAACTTTTTATTTGAAATTAGGGAAAGCACCTGTAACGGTTCTTTTTGTTATTTATATATATTTATCACTATCATGAAAGTAGGCTTTGTAAACATTTTTGGTAAACCTAACGCAGGCAAGAGTACTTTGTTGAATGCCCTCATGGGAGAGAAAATGGCAATCGTTTCTCCTAAAGTACAAACTACTAGGCATCGTATTAAGGCTTTCTTGAATAAACCAAATGAATATCAAATCATCTTTTCGGATACGCCGGGTATCATTGAAGCGAAATATAAACTGCATGAAAAAATGATGCATGCCGTAAAAGGAGCATTAGAAGATGCTGATATTGCTCTTCTAATTATCGATATCAACGATAACTTAGAAGAGTGTGATGCTATTTTTCAGTCATTAAAGTTGAAAGTTCCCTGCATTCTCATTTTAAATAAGATAGATATAGCACAAAATGGTAAGATTGCCGAGGCAGAGGCTTTCTTTAAAGATAAAACCTATTGTAAAGCTGTCATTAAGATATCTGCTTTACAAAAGAATCATTTACAAAAGTTGTTGGCTGCTATTTTAGATTCATTGCCCGAAGGTGTTCCTTTCTATAGTGACGAGGATTTGAGTGATTTGCCAACTCGTTTCTTTGTGAGTGAAATAATAAGAGAGAAGATTTATGAATTATTTGGTGATGAAATTCCTTATCATACTGCTGTGATGATTAATGAATACAAGGAAAAAGAAGGGATTACAAAGATTCAGGCCGATATTATTGTAAACAGGGAAACGCAAAAGGCAATCATCATAGGAGAACGTGGGAATATGATTAAGAAGATTGGTATTGCGGCAAGACAGGACATCGAAGCATTTATTCAACAAAAAATATTCTTAGAGTTATTCGTAAAGGTCAAACCGAAATGGCGTGACAACGAATTGAAACTAAAAGAATT
>CANCPA010000133.1 GCA_947379895.1 Chitinophagaceae bacterium
AACATGAGTTTTGTTAGGTGGGAGTATGATTGTTGTCAGGAAAATAAACATATTTTATATTGAGGAGGATTAACCACAAGGAATTTGAAGGAAAAACAAGGGACACAAGGAATGCTTTTGTAATTATTTGCAGAAATGAATTAGAAAAAAATACTAGTCCTTGTATTTATTTGTACAAAACCTTGTGAATAGGGTAGTAAAAATATCTAAATAGTAACACTTATAGACCTTCCCCAAGTTCTATTAATTCTTCCTAAATGGAAATGATTTTTTTTGAGTAAATTCTTTACTTATCATTCAAATTCAGTAATTATCATTACGTTATAATTCATTTTAGGAAGTCTTCTGCATAAAGAGCGTTTTTTATTACTAATTATCAATCAATGTCATTAAGTTAAGGAAATTCATAGTGGCGGGAATTACCATAAACACAGGATTCCATTACCGTTCGCTTCGAAAATCATCAAGACTGTCACACAGAGGCTGTCGAAGTGCAATCAACTTACATTTCAACTCGATTTCGACAGGCTCAATCTGACACGCTAATTTTCGAAGTTTCGCTTAACTTAATGACATTGAATTATCAATTATAACGCCACTGGAAAATTTTCCTTAAACCATTTGATTTCGTGGATTAGTATCGGACTTTCTATGAAGTTGAGCAATACTTTTTCTTAGATAATGATTACTTCGCTGAAACGAGTCTTAAATATTGTTTCATCTAGGTAAATAACTCCATATAAGTAGTTTTTTTTAATTAGTAAGCAAGACTCCCTATTTTTGAGTTATTACTTAAAAAAACAACTAATTAATATGAGGAAAATATCTGCAAGTATTATTGCTTTTTTCTTATTTACTACAATCAAAGCACAAGTTAATCAACAGGACAGCCTTGCCCTAGTAGATTTTTATAAGAGTACAAATGGGTCAAATTGGACTAATCATATTAATTGGCTAACTGCCTCTCCTGTAAGTGATTGGCACGGAATTACTGTTGACAGCAATAATAGAGTCACTGAAATTAGATTATATGTCAATAATTTGAGTGGTAAACTACTTCCTTCAATTGGTAACTTAACCGAATTGAAATATTTCAGTATTCATATTGGTGCAGTTAGTGATACTGTTCCTGCCACAGTTGGTAATCTTACTAAACTATCTGTATTTGATATTGGTGAAAATAATTTTACTGGAACCATTCCAAATTCGATTGGCAATTTAACAGCATTGACTGAGTTGGATCTGGGTAGTAATCAATTTACGGGTACTATTCCCGAAAGCATTGGTAATTTGACAAACCTAACAGCATTTTGGTTAGAGTATAATCAATTGAGTGGAAGTATTCCTGCATCAATAGGTAATTTAAAGAATTTGAATAATTTAGTGTTAGAACACAATCAATTGAGTGGTACAATTCCTGAGTCGATGGGCAATCTGAGTAAACTGGGTAATTTGATATTGCAAAATAATGAACTAACTAGTCCGATTCCTGCTTCGTTTGCAAACCTCAAAGCTTTGGCTCAGTTATTCATGCAAAACAATCGATTCACTTTTGATGGTTTGGAAATGGTTGTACAGGCTTTTCCATTTGCAAAATATTCACCACAGGCACATATCCCAATTTATAGTAGTTTGGGGGGCAAAGATCAATTTCTTCAAGTACTTGTTGGAGGGACACCCAAAAACCTTCTTTTCGAATGGTATAATGGAAGTCAATTAGTAGCCACAAATTATATTGACTCTTCTTATCAGGTAATTGCACCGGGCAAATATTCGGTTCAAGCTACTAATGCACTCTTGCCCTATTTTGTATTGTTTAGCGATACCATTAATATTAATGAAACTTTTCCTATTAAGTTAATCAGCCTGAAAGCAAAAGGAATAGATAATCATGCAATTATTGAATGGCATACAACTAATGAAATTCATGTGTCTTCATTTATAATTCAACAGAGCATAGATGGCGTGAACTTCACTGATATTGGAGAAAAGGATGCTGTTGGAAGTGGTAATAATAATTACAGCTATGTAATAAAGCAAGGCTTAAATGAGGGATGCTATTTTCGTTTGCAGGTGATTGATATAGATGGAAGTAAGTATTATAGTAATGCTACTGAATTACAATCTTCGGTCCTTAAGAGCAGAATAATCATCTATCCTAATCCAGCTAAATCTAGGGTTACGATAAAAGGTAGTCATGTTGAACAAGCAACAATTATTGATAATAACGGAAAGATTGTATTGAAGAAGTCGTTGAATGACGCGACAAATCCTGTTATTGAATTGGGTAAATTAGCAAGAGGGATTTATGCAATCAGCGTACTTACAAATGATTTGCAAGTGAAAACTGAAAAACTAATTATTCAGTAATTGTACTGCTAGTTATTCCTTATCATTTAATGAGTTATCAATTAAAGACGCATGTTTAGAGGCAACTTCTTTTCCCCAAAAAGTTGTTGCCTTATTATTGAAATCTAAAGTGTCGTCGGTGGTAAAGAACTCAATTCCACCTGTCTTTTTGCATTTTTCTTCAATCGACGGATGACGATTAAGATAATCGGCTAAACTTTTTGCCACGATCTCTCCTTGCGAAACAATAGAAATATGGGGAGGAGTGAATTGCTTTAACTTGTCTATTAATAAAGGATAGTGTGTACAGCCTAACAATAAGGTATCAATTTCGCTGTCTTGATTAAATAAATTGTTGAGATGTTTTTTGATGAAGTAATTGGCACTATCGTTTTTGTATTCGTTGTTTTCGACTAATGGAACCCACATAGGACAAGCTTCCTGATAGACCTTTATGTTTGGGTAAAACTTAGCAATTTCAATGGGATAAGACCCTGACTGTACGGTGCCATTTGTACCAACAATACCCACTTTATTTGTTTTAGTAAATTGTCCGATAACTTCTGTTGTAGGACGAATGACGCCTAGTACTCGTTTGTTAGGAGCAATTATAGGCAAGTCTTTTTGTTGTATGGTACGCAATGCCTTTGCAGAAGCCGTATTGCAAGCAAGAATGACAAGAGAACAACCTTGCTTAAAAAACCATTCTACACATTGCAGTGTATATTGATATACTGTTTCGTAGCTACGAGTACCATAAGGGGCACGGGCATTATCGCCTAAATACAGGTAGTTGTACTGTGGCAATTCCTTAACTATTTCCTTCAAAACAGTAAGACCACCGTATCCGCTGTCAAATACGCCAATAGGCCCGATATTTTCTAAATTATGAGTTATGAGTTATGAGTTATGAGTTATGAGTTATGAGTTATGAGTTATAAAATATAAGAGATGAGATATGAAATATGAGTACTTTGATTTCATTAAACTCATAATTCATCGTTTATAACTCATCACTAATAAGTACTATCCGCTACGTTAATAAAACTTTGTTGTCCTGTATTTACCCTTCCTATCTTATTTAATGTAAACCATTTAAAATTCTGATCGGCACGTAATCCCTGTCCATAAATCTTTTGTCGAGGATTCTGTTGACTGATAATTACCGGTTTATCGGTATAAAAGGTTGATTGTGCCTGATCCCAATATAATTCATTACACCAAAGTGTATCTTTTTTTCTATTAAAAACCAACACACTGTCTCTCAGGAAAACTTTATTTTCGTTATCCATATAGCGCCCAAACTTAGCAAATAATTGACTTTCTACGGTTGTTAGACTGTCATAGAAATCGACATGCAACGACTTAGGAAATTCTATTTTAGAAGTATCAGTTTGATATCGAAGCATGACAGGTGCCGTGAGCTTAGCCGTTGTTTTGCCCCCGTTACTCATTAAACTTATAATATTCTTTCCTTCTTCCACCCCTAATTTATGTTGACTAAGACTCTTAACCATTTGAATGTCGTTTTCGCAACTCATCAACATCATACAGAAAACTAAAGCCGCTGTGGGAAGTTTAAAAGAAATAAGAATAATAATTTTCCGAAGTTGAGTCATAATAAACTAGGTAATAAACACTGCAAATTAACGAAGCAATTCTTTTAGTTGTTAGTTATTAGTTGTTTGATGTTAGTTGTTGTTATTATTTGTCCAAATGTTTAAATAGTCATCACTATCAACTTATCACTAAGCACTAATATCTAAGCGTTGCATTCACTGATTGCATATAATCCTTTAAATAATAAATTGGCATCCGTGAAAATTTTATTTTGTAAGTGAGGAGTAAAGAATGGCATGTCGCCTCCTGTCATCAAGACTTTTAGATTGTCGTATTTTTCCTTATATAATTCGATAATGCCGTCTATTTCCTTGCTGATTCCTAAAATTACGCCACTTTGAAGATTCGTGTTTGTGTCGTATCCAACTAAAGGGTAGTCGTGTTGAGGAATTACTAATGGCAATAAGGCTGTTTGTTCATTCATCGATTTAAATCGCAAGTGCATACCGGGAGAGATACCTCCTCCCAAGAATTCATGAGATTTATTTGTAAAGTTGTAAGTTATACAAGTCCCTAAGCCAATAGAAAGCGTATGATTTTCAGGGAATAAATACACAGATGCAGCACTAATTGCCAACCTATCTGCTCCGATAGTAGAGGGTTTTCCCACAGGTGTAGTCAGTGGTAATTTACTAAAGTGATTAAGTTTGTGAAAATGAGATTTTGAAGCCAATATTGGTTCTATTTCAATGTTATGTTTGATAACAGAAGATAAAATAGATTTGTCAGGCTTATAAAGTGTTATTAAATCCTGTATAATAGTAGTAGTGTCATTTTGTAGTACTTCAACTTTTTGAAGAGAACCATCAATAAATACGGCACATTTCAGGCGAGTATTTCCAAAGTCGAAGCAGAGAGTGACCATAATAATTGATAATTTTTAATTGATAATTATTTACTGACAATTAATGGTCGAAATTGTTATGAAATAATATTAAATATATTCATTATCAATTTTCAAATATCAATTATTAGTATCGGTTTCTTTTTTAAGAAATATGTTTTGAAATACAAGAATCAAAGTAACACCCACAGAAATAGAAGCGTCTGCAATATTGAAAACAGGTTCAAAGAAATCGAATTGTTTACCACCCCAAAATGGAATCCAAGTGGGAAGATTTGTACTAATCAATGGAAAATAAAGCATGTCAACAACTTTTCCTTTGAGAAATCCTGTATAGCCGCCACCTTTTGGTAATAAATGCGCTACGTTTTGAAGGTAAGGATCACTGTTTTCGAAAATTAATCCATAAAACATACTGTCTAATAGATTTCCTAAAGCACCTGCAAAAATTAGTCCTGCACAAATTATAAATCCTGTGTGATATTGTTTTTTTATGAAGTCTCTCAAGAGGAATACACCCCAAATAACTGCAACAAGTCTGAAAAGACTTAAAATCATCTTCCCAATAGTACCACCAAATTTCATTCCCCACGCCATACCCTCGTTTTCGATAAAATGAAGGCGAAACCAACTGCCAATCATTTCATGTTCTTCACCTGCTATATAGTGTAGCTTTATGTAGAACTTTAATGCCTGATCAGCAATTAAAACTGCAAGAATTATTAATGCCAAATACTTTGCCTTCATGTGTTATCCTTTGTAAAGGGGGCAAATATATCAGTAATCAGTTATTAGTGAATAGATAAAAAGTGTCTAATTGTGTAATTTTACTGCTCAATGGTAAATATTACGTTAAAAAGTAGGATAATATAAAATATCAATAACAAGATTATAATCAAAACTCAGGTAAGCCTTATGCCATAATTAACCGTTTTGTTATGGAACTTTAATTCCTTTTTGTTATTCTGAAAAATTTAAAACCCCTTCTTTTTTGCCAGTTATACCGAAATAAAACCATTTCACAACAATAGTTTAGTTGTTACAATTCAAATCCTATCTATTTGCAGAAGAAATAAACAACGGATAAGAATAACTTAATAAAACAAACTAAATGAAAAAGCAACTATTAGTACTTTATGTACTCACAATTCTGTGTGCCACTACCGCATTTTGTCAGTCAGATACAATCACTATATCAGGGAATGTGCAAGATAATAATGGAAAGAGTTTAGCAGGCACAACTGTCACACTTCTTCGCGCAAAGGATAGTACTTTACTCAAGGTTGGCGTAACTGATAGTAAAGGGCATTTTGATATTAACACTAAATCTAGCCTTCCTTTCATTTTAAGCTATGAACTTCTTGGATATGAAAAGCAATTTTCAGTTCCATTTACATTGAAAGGAAATAAAAGCTACACTGCAACAACGGCTTCATTAAATCCCTCATCTAAACGACTTGAAGACGTCACCGTTACAAGTACTCGTAAGCCATTGATTGAAGTAAAAGCTGATAAATTAGTATTTAATGTTGAAAATAGTATCAATGCAACCGGGAGTGATGCATTAGAGTTATTACAAAAGAGTCCGGGTGTACAGGTGGATAATAACGACAATATTAGTATGAAAGGCAAAACTGGAGTAAAGATTTATATTGACGGCAAAAAGTTGGAATTAGATGCAAAAGATGTTGCCTCTTATCTAAGAAGTATTAATAGTAATGATATAGAATCTATAGAAATGATTAGCAATCCTAGCGCGAAATACGATGCAAGTGGAAATGCTGGAATCATAAATTTTAAACTAAAGAAGAACAAAAAGTTTGGTACAAATGGGACCGCTAATGTTGGTTTTAAACAAGGAATTACGCCAAAGGGCAATGGGGGTATTAATTTGAACTATCGAAATAAAAAAGTTAACTTATTTGGTAATTTAGGAGGTGACATAGGTATTTATGAAAACAATCTTTATCTTAATAGAACTCAAAATGACACAGTATATGATCAAAATACTAAGAACATGAATGAAAATAAAAATTATAATGCTAAAGTTGGGTTCGACTATTTTATTAATAGTAAGAATACAATTGGTGCAATTATAAAATATAATAACGAAGATGGTAAATGGAGTAGTAATGGAAAAACGAATATCTATTTTAAGTCGCAGACTCCTACAAGCTTCGTAAAAAGACTAGAGGCGACGAGCAATATTCCGGGTTTGAGAACGAATATGAATTCGAACTTAAATTACAGATATGCCGATACAATGGGAACAGAAATAACTGCCGATGCTGATTATGGCACTTTTAGAGGCAGGGGAGATAGTTATCAGCCCAATTATTATGTTGATATTGATGGGAAACCAATTTATACAAGTATTTATGCAAATCATACGCCTACAGATATAGATATTTACACGGCAAAAGTTGATGCCGAAATGAATAAGTGGGGTGGTAAATTAGGCTATGGTGTGAAAGGTTCGTATGTAAAAACAAGCAATACGCTAGATTTCTTTGATGTATCGCCAACTTCATTAAAATACACAGCAGTGCCCTCTAAGAGCAATCAATTTGATTACACCGAAAATGTAAATGCTGCTTATGTTAATTATCAACGCAAATTGAATGCAAAATTGGATTTGCAGTTGGGTCTTAGATTAGAACAGACAAATAGTGAGGGTAAATTGACAAGGGATGACGGAGTGAAAAAGGGCGATGATACAGTTAAGAAAAGCTATCTTGACTTTTTCCCTAGCGGTGCTTTAACATGGACAATTAATGGAAAAAATACTTTGACTTTAACTTATAGCAGACGTATTGATAGGCCTGTTTATCAAGATTTGAATCCATTTGAATATAAATTAGATGAATTGACTTATCAAAAGGGTAACCCTTTTTTAAAGCCACAGTACACTGATAACTTGGAACTAACGCATACTTTTATGGGCTTTTTAAATACTTCACTTGGATATAGTAATGTAAAAAATTATGCTACGCAGGTAATTGACACAATTGCAAATGCAAGTTATTTGCAGCAACAAAACCTTGCCACTCAGCAGCTTATTAATTTTAATATCGGCTCTTCTTTGCCAATAAAGAAATGGTGGAATGGATATGCTAACTTTTATTATAGTTATCAAATTTTTGATGGACATATCAGCGATAAGCCTGTGCATACAGAAATACCTAACTATGGTGCTTATCTTCAAAGTACCTTTACATTAGGACATGATTTTAGTACAGAGATTAGTGGTTGGTACAATGGACCTTCTCTTTGGGCAGCTACTTGGTTCACTAAACCTCAGGGAGGAATAGATTTAGGATTGCAAAAGCAATTGTTTGATAAGAAAGCTACTTTAAAGTTAACGGTTACCGATCCATTCTATACCGAGCCTTGGAAGGCGAATAGTAATTTTGGGGGATTGAAAATTAATGCAGGTGGAAATTGGGAAAGTAGAACCTACAGAATATCTTTCTCATATAGATTTGGAAGTAGTCAGATAAAAGAAGCAAGAAATAGGAAGACTGGGCTTGAAAGTGAAAGTAAGCGTATAAAAAGTGGTAATTAAGCAGCCTTTTTCTAGACAAAAATTTGGAATCAATAAGTTTTTGGTTTGTGACATTACTGGTTGACATAACAAATGAAACAAGATTTTCCTATTGAGAATTTGAATTATGAAAAATGCTTATCAATTTCTTTTGCATTTTCTTAAAACAAATGAGGGCTTCGCACAATGCAAAGCCCTCATTTGTTTTAAACTTATTTTATTGATACACTATAAACTTATTAAAGTCCAACTCTATTAATCTTACCATAGATTTCAACTAGCTTATCCACTGCTTTTTTGCCATCAACACCTAAGTCGATAGAGAAATTGTTTACATACAGGTCTATATGTTTACGCATAACGTCCTCACTCATTTCCTGTGCATGAATGCGAATATAGTCTGTTAATTTGGGATAATTCGAGAAGGCAAACTCGACACTTTTACGTAATAACTTGTCAACTTTTGATGCCACATCTTGTCCAATTCTTTTGTGGGCAATGATGCCTCCTAAAGGAATAGGAACATTGAGTTGTTGTTCCCAAAAATTGCCTAAGTCCATAAGTTTCACTAGCCCTTTATCTTGATAAGTAAACCTATTTTCGTGAATGATAACTCCTGCATCAACCTTGCCACATAAAACTGCTTCTTCTATTTCATGAAACACTAAAAATGATTTATTATTAGCATGAGGAAATGCCATTGAAAATAGTAAATTGGCAGTCGTATTCTTTCCCGGAACGGCAATTGTGAAATTATTTACAATCGCTTGTAAAGAGGATGGTTCTATTGGAGTCTTACTAATAAGTAAGGGACCGACTCCTTTGCCTAATGCTCCTCCACTATTCAGTAATTGATACTCTGATAGCAACAAGGGATAAACGCCGTAACTGATTTTACTTATATCTAATTTACTCGACAATGCCCATTCATTAAGAGTTTGAACATCTTCTAGATATACACCAAACTCAAGACCTTCGGTATCTATCTTATTGTTGACAAGTGCATCAAAGATGAATGTGTCATTGGGGCAAGGAGAAAAGCCAAGTGTTAATTTCATGAGTTATAAAACAGTTATAAGTATTAAGTTGTAAGTATTGTGTATTAGGTTTTACGGTTTACTTATGTTGATTTTAATTGAGCTTAGTATTAATAGTTAGCATTATTAAATTACTTTTTATTCTATTCTTATTGATAAGTGATGGGGGTAATTTTTTTTCTTGCCTATACTTTAGCCAAACAAACAATATTTAAAACTCATAAGACATTACTAAATCAAGAAGCACTTTATTTGAATTTTCAACTGCTTCCTTAATTTTCCAATATGATTTGTCTCTTTCACCAATATAATTACTTAGACCACGGATTTGAAGATAGGGAATCTCAAAATCATTGCATAAGTAATGCAGAACAGCACCTTCCATCGTTTCAATGTGAGGATTGTAAATTAATTGTTGTTGAAGAATTCGTTGAGGGCGGGTGGTTATTTCATTTACTGTAATAGCCGAAACTAAAGGCAAGCCAGATTTGTTTAATGATAATACATGCTTATTTAATAGTCTGCCTTTTGTAAAAGGAGGAGTGTCAGGATCGCTTAGCTTAGAAATAAACAAGTCTTTCCAAACACCGTTTTCTTCTACACCCATATCTCCCAAAATTTCTTCTTGGACAAGAACGACAGAGCCTAAATCTGAATTTTGATTAAAACTTCCTGCTATGCCTACTTGAATAATCAAATCTGGCCGATTTCTCATTAAATATTTCGTCAGTGTTATAGCAGTAGCTAATATTCCAATACCTGTAACAAGAAATGAAATGTTGTAATTTTCATTAAGTTGCATTTTTGCAAATTCAACTTCTATTTGTGTTGCAGAAATAATTAATATTCTCATGATGGGCAAAGTTGCGGGAAAAAGAATTGCCGTTGGAATAAACCAACGGCAATTAATTAATAATTATTTATTGAGAGATTCCAACTTGAAACTCACAAATCTGATTTTAATTCTACTATAAGAATTTCAATACTTCTGCACCCATTGCATCCGTACCTAAAATCTTATCGGCAGGCGTCTTTGCATCGGCTATATCACGAGTACGATACCCTTCTTTTAATACCTTGTCAACTGCAGAGATAACCAATTCTGACTCTTCTTTCATTCCAAAAGAAATATCCAATAATAATGCAGCAGACAAAATTGACGCTAATGGATTAGCAACACCCTTTCCTGTAATATCGTGAGCTGAACCATGAATAGGTTCGTAAACGCCCGTACCATCACCTATAGAAGCGGATGCTAACATGCCCATTGAACCTGCAATTTGAGAAGCCTCATCAGTCAAGATATCTCCAAATAGATTAGCAGTAACCACCACATCAAAACGGGCGGGGTTCTTAATCAACATCATCGCTAAAGCATCTACAAATTGATATTCTACCTCTACATCAGGATATTCAGGCGCAATCTTTTGAATCACTTCTCTCCACAAACGGCTTGTTTCCAAAACGTTCGCCTTATCTACAGAGCACAATTTCTTTCTACGGGTCCTTGCCGCTTCAAAAGCCTTACGTCCAATACGTTCTACTTCAAAACGACTGTATTCAGCCACATCGAATGCAGTATCGCCATTATTCTTACGACCTTTTTCTCCGAAATAAATATCGCCAGTTAATTCACGGAAGAAAAGGATGTCTGCACCCTTTAATATTTCGGGTTTGATACTTGATGCATCTAACAACTCATCAAATAACTTAATAGGGCGTAGGTTTGCGTACAAACCTAATTCCTTACGCATTTTTAATAACCCTTGTTCAGGACGCACCTTTGCAGATGGATCATTGTCATATTTTGGATGACCTACTGCACCAAACAATACGGCATCAGAGGCCTTCATCTTTGCCAATGTTTCGTCGGGCAAAGGATTTCCTGTAGCCTCAATTGCCACGTGACCGATAAGTGCTTCGTCATAAGTGAACTCATGACCGAATCTTGCGGCAATCTTGTCTAAAACTAACTTACCTACAGCGGTAACTTCTTGTCCAATTCCATCTCCTGGAACTATAAGGATGTTTTTTTTCATCTATTAATTATTAATTATGATTAGAATGATTTAGGGTGATTAATATTACTCCCATTTAGAGGTTTGGGGGTATTGAATTCAACATCTTTTCAGTTGCCTTAATCGCTGCCACTGTTTGATCGCTATCCAATCCCCTTGTCTTAAACTCTTTTCCATTATGTAACCACGTTATTATCGTTTCGCACAATGCATCGGAATTACCTCCCGGAGGAATCCGAACAGTATAATCCGTTAAAATGGGAAGTTCTATTTTCTTTATCTTATATATTTTCTTGAGGGCATTTACAAAGGCATCATATTGACCGTCGCCTTGTGCATGCTTCTCAAAAGACTCTCCGTCGATGATTATTTCTAAGGTAACAGAGGGTTTCAGATTTTTAGAATGAGTCAATACATAATTCTTAATCTGTACCCTTGCTTCAATAGTATTGCTATCTAACACATCGGAAATGATATAAGGCAAATCTGCCTGCGTGACCATCTCTTTTCGATCTCCCAATTCAATGATGCGTTGCGTAACTTTCTTTAGGTCTGCATCACTTAGTCTGATACCTAATTGTTGTAGGTTATTTTCGATGTTTGCTTTTCCACTTGTTTTGCCAAGGGCATACTTTCTTTGACGACCAAAACGTTCGGGTATCAAATCATTATAATACAAATTGTTCTTCTTATCTCCATCGGCATGAATACCTGCAGTTTGGGTAAATACATTTTCGCCAACTACAGGCTTATTAGCAGAAATTCTGAAACCTGAAAAGGTCTCTACTAATTTGCTTACACCATATAATGATTTTTCTACAACATTAGTATGCACTTCCGGTAAATAATCATTCATCACCGCAACGGCACTCGCTAAAGGTGCATTACCTGCCCTTTCTCCCATGCCGTTAATAGTTAAATGAAGACCATTTACACCAGCTTTTACTGCTTCTAATACATTCGCAGTACTTAAATCGTAGTCATTATGTGCATGAAAATCAAAATGAAGTTTTGGGTAGCGGGCTACTAATTCAGATATATAGGCAAAGGTTTCAGAAGGAATCAGGATGCCCAAAGTATCGGGCAATAAAACTCGTTTAATTGGTTGAGTCGTCAAGAAATCAATGTATTGTAAAACATATTCCTTTGAATGACGCATGCCATTACTCCAATCTTCCAAATATATATTAACCGAGATTCCTTTTGAATTGGCAAGTGTAATCACTTTTGCAACGTCGGCAAAATGCTCTGTTGGTTTCTTCTTTAGTTGGTGGGTAAGATGGTTCAAGGAACCCTTTGTTAATAGGTTCATCACTTTTGCACCTGATTCAATCATCCAATTTACAGAAGTCTCTCCATCAACAAAAGTAAGTACCTCAACTCGATCAAGTAGTCCATGTTCAGCTGCCCAAGATGTAATCTTCTTTACCGCCTGAAACTCTCCTTCCGAAACACGGGCAGAGGCAATTTCAATTCGATCAACCTTTACCTCATTCAACAATAATTGGGCAATAGTCAATTTTTCTGATGAAGAAAAGGCTACCCCACTCATCTGTTCACCATCCCGAAGGGTAGTGTCCATTATTTCTATATGACGCTTGTTATTCTTCAAATTATGATTAGAGTGATGTGTTACTAGTGATGAGTTATGAGTTATTAGTTATGAGTCAAAATTGTAAAGACTCATCACTTATCACTCATAACTCATAGTTTATTAGACTGCTTTCGCTTCTGCAAACGCAAGGATTTCTGTCTTCATTGCTTGTAGATAGTCGATGTCATCGAAACCATTCAAAAGATTATGTTTCTTATATCCATTAATATCAAAAGATTCAGATTCTCCACTCGCAGCAATTGTTATAGTTTGCGCATTCAAGTTTATTTCAATTTCTGCATTAGGATTTGCTTCAATTGCCTTAAATATTTTTTCTAAGAAAGCAGGAGTCACTTGAACAGGAAGAATACCGATGTTGATGGCATTCCCCTTGAAGATATCTGCAAAGAAACTAGATACCACTGCCCTGAATCCATAATCATAGATAGCCCAAGCGGCATGTTCACGACTACTTCCACTTCCAAAGTTGTTTCCACCAACAAGTATTTTCCCTGAATAAATGGGGTTATTCAAGATAAAATCTTGTTTAGGTGAATTGTCATTATTATAACGCCAATCCCTAAATAGGTTATCACCAAAACCTTCACGCTTTGTTGCTTTCAAGAAACGTGCAGGTATAATTTGGTCTGTATCTATATTTTCTATCGGTAATGGTACCGCTGTACTCTTAAGTACTGTAAATTTATCGTAAGCCATTTTTTAATTATTAAT
>CANCPA010000134.1 GCA_947379895.1 Chitinophagaceae bacterium
TAATCGCATTGAAGGTAGCAGACTTAGCGAAGAACAAACCCGCTATATCTTTGAAATTCGAACAATTGGGTTCAAAGAAGAGGAGGCTGTTCCTGTTGATGACATTATTGAAACGTGTAATCATTTTGTAGTCTTCGATTATATGTTGGTTACACTGAAACAACCTTTGTCAACCGAAATTATCACTGAATTTCATAAAATATTGAAATTTGGCACCGAAGACTCGCTAAAATATCGGTTTTCTAACGGGAACTGGAAAAAAAAGTCCTTAGAATTTCGATGTGCAAATACTTCCGAATTTGAATATTTGAATATGGATATTGAAAAATTGCATGAGTGGTATTTTAACGAAGAAGTTATTTCCTTAGAAACCATTGTAAGATACCATTATCGGTTCATGAATATTCATCCATTTAGGAACGACAATGGTAGAGTTGGTCGTTTGATTATGTTCAGGGAATGTTTAAAAAATCACATAGTTCCATTTATTATTGACGACTCTCACAAGCAATTTTATTATCAAGGATTAAATGAATTTAAAAATGGACAGGACTTTTTATTAAATACCTGTCGCCTAGCACATGATACCTATAATCATTGGATATATCATTTTTATCCAGACCATTTTATTAAAAGCAATCCAACTCATATCAAAACAAATACTATATAGGTGCAAAATTGTACAAATCGTATCCACAATTCTGTAAATGTCAATGCCTAATTTGAAAGAATTTTGTATTGTTAAATGGAAGAAATGGAAAATAAGGTATTTAAAACAAACATTAATTGTGCGAGTTGTGTACAAAAGGTAACTGAAACATTGGATGGCTTGGTAGGTGAAGACAATTGGAGTGTTGATACAGATATACCAATTAAGCTATTGACTGTTGAAAATGAGAACATTTCTGCCGATGCTATAATAGCAGCCTTGAAAGAGATTGGATATAGGGCAGATGTTCTATAAAAGGAAGAGGAAGTAAAATATGTTTTTTCAACTCAAAGACTCAAAGGCGCTAAGAACAAAGAAAAATGAATATTAAATTTGACTTAGAGCCATTGAGTCTTAGCGTGTTTCTGTTGAAGAAAAAAAGAGAACAATTTATTTTTCTAGTAGTAAAATCACTTTAATTGTAATAAAAGATTAGATATAGTATTATGAAAAGTTTCATTAAAATAATCACTATTCCTTTTCTGTTGAGCATGCTGCTGATTGTTGCCTGCAAGGAAAAGAAAAGTGAGCCGACTACAAAACAGGCAATACAAAAGGCAGCGGTATATACTTGTTCCATGCACCCACAAATAATAAAGGATTTGCCGGGTGATTGCCCTATCTGTGGAATGACGCTTGTTAAAAAGGAAACAGATATAGAGGATGTAAAGGTGGATATTGACCTTAACACCTTATTGAAGGCTACGAACAGATTTGTTGTTTCCGCAGTTCCTGTGGTTACACCACAACGTGGCGAAGAAAAAATTGATGTGGCAGCACTAGGTGTAGTCGCTTACGACTCTAAAGAAGTGGGTACTATTTCTGCAAGAATCAGTGGACGCATCGAAAAACTGTTCGTTCGTTACCGCTTTCAATCCATACAGAAGGGTCAGAAGATTATGGAAATCTATAGTCCCGAATTGGTGACGGCACAACAAAACCTATTGTTCTTATTGGCAAATGACCCCTCTAATAGTTCCTTGATAGAGTCATCTAAAAACAAACTAATGCTCTTAGGAATGGATGAAAGGCAGGTCGAACAAATTGTCAATACCAAGAAACCCTTAAATACTATCTCCGTTTATAGTCCTGTTTCGGGGCATATTCATGAGGCTGGAAATAGTGCAATGAATACGCCGAGTGCGGGTGCGATGAAGGATATTGCGAAAATAACAGAAGAGCTGCCATTAAAAGAAGGCATGTATTTGCAAAAAGGAGAAACCATTTTTACGGTCAATAATCCAAATAAGGTTTGGGCACTCTTAAATATTTATGCCGATAATCAAGCCTTGATTAAGGTGGGTAATAAGGTGACAATCACTGCCGAGACTGCTCCTGATAAAGCGTTTGGAGCAACAATAGAATTTATCGAACCCTTCTTCCGAGGAACAAGTAAGACTGTTACTGCAAGGGCAAACTTCGATAACTCGTCAAGACAAATTCCTGTAGGTAGTCAGGTGAAGGCCGTTATTACAGGCAATTCTAAAGATGCGTGGTGGTTACCTACTTCTTCTGTTGTGAAATTAGGGATTGGAGATGTGGTTTTTGTAAGACAGACGGGCGGATTTAAGGCAAAGAAAATAAGGACAGGGATGCGGTATAAGGATAGGGTTCAGGTGTTAGATAACGTTTCGGAGATGGATACACTCGCATCGAATGCACAATTTTTAATGGATAGCGAAAGCTTTATCAAAATAAAAGATTAGCCATGTATAAGAGTATTTTACCACAAGGGACACAAGGTTTTATTGAAATTTTAGCACAAAGGAAACTAGGGCTTAAACAAAGTACACAGGGGATTTTAAAAAGTAACACAAGGAAAAGTTTGGGATTGAACATAATTAGTTTGATAAAAAACCTTTGTTCCCATTGTGCAACCCCTTGTGTTCCTTGTGGTAAAACCTTTCTTCTTATCTTTTTATTATTTACCATTTCGTGTGGTACGAAGAAACAAGAGGCGGTACAAAAGGAAACTATTTCCGAAAAATATTATACTTGTTCTATGCACCCACAAATTATGGAGAAGAAACAAGGCAAATGTCCTATCTGTGGAATGGAACTGATTGTAATACAAAAGACTGCTGCTACTAATTTGGGTGAAATAAAACTGACCGACCAACAAATTTTATTGGGTAACATTCATACTGACACTATTAAGAATGGTGTAATTGGTGATGAATTGGCATTGACAGGAACGCTTAATTTTAATCAAAATAAAACAAGTTCCTATAGTTCGAGGGTGGCAGGAAGAATCGAGAAACTCTATTTTAAAACAATGGGAGACTATATTAAAAAGGGAGATAAGCTGTTTGATATCTATAGCGAAGACCTGAATAGTGCCAAACAGGAATACTTGACAGCCAAAGAACAAAAGGCAAAGTTGGGTAATTCAAATATTGGAGGCGTAAATTATGACAACCTGATTACAAGTGCAAAGAACAAATTATTGCTTTGGGGCATGAGTGAAGTACAGATAAATGCATTATCAAAAAGCAATAATAGTCTGCATTCTACCACCTTTTACAGCAATACTAGTGGATATGTAACATCGATTGATGTGAAGGAAGGAGATTATTTGATGGAAGGAGGCACGATTGTGAAGTTGGCAGATATTGATAATTTGTGGGTGGAGGCACAGGTATATACTACTCAACTCTCTTATATAAATAGTCAAGCAAAGGCAATAGTTCAGATTATTGATATGCCGGAAAAAGAACTGAACGGAACCATTGAATTTGTAAATCCTGAGATAAATCCTGATACCCGTATCAATTTGATTAGGGTAAGTATTCCGAATGCGAATCATCTACTGAAACCGGGCATGCCAGCCTATGTATTTATCAAAAATCCAAAACATAAGACTTTGACGTTACCTACCGATGCCATTTTGCGTAATACAAATAGTGCCATTGTATGGGTGCAGACAGGTAAGAATGAATTTAAAAGTAAGATGGTAGAGACGGGTTTGGAAGAGAACGGATTGGTGGAGATAAAATCTGGATTAGCAGAAGGCGAAGTGATAGTAACGAGTGGTGCTTATCTGATTAATAGTGAATACATCTTTAAAAACGGTAGTGATCCAATGTCGGGGATGAAGATGTAGGATTGATTTTGAGCCAATGCTAGAAAAAAAAGAAAAGGTTGTCTACTAAACGACAACCTCCTTATTTATGATAACAATTTCTGTACTATTTTTTTATTTACTGTAGATATTACTTGTATTTTGATAACCTGTCCCTGTGTTTTTATACCAATCAGCAAATAAACTTCCTCCTGAACCTGTCCAATCGAAGAAATGCAAATAAGTATTATAAATTGGCGTTCTTTCTGTAGGATAATTAAAGGTTCCTGCGAAATTAATTGCAAATGGATAATTTTTCTTGGTTACATAATAAATTCCATTAGTCACATTCGAAGCATCATCTCCTGCACCAAATAACCCTTTATCGGCAAGGTTTGTTGGGGCAAATCCTGCTAAGTGAACCTCATATGATCTTCTTTTGTTACTAATCAGAAAAGGATCAATAGTAGCAGGATCAAATGTGGTCTGTGGTGTAACTAGTAAAATGTCAACATGCGATGTGTCTCCATTTACTTTTGGTAAACTCATATCCGTATTTACAAATGGATTTCCGCTAGGATTATTAATCATTTGCTTTACTCCATCAAAAGGAATAATGACTGCATTTGTTTGCCCTGCTTCAGTTCCATTGCCATTCTGTTTTGTAAGTCCGTTTGTTAAGTGCTGACCATTAACCGATGATACAACCGAATTAGCAAAAGGAAACTGAATACCAAAAGCATTTTCATAAACGGCACCTGAGGCTATCGGAGCAAAGTCGCCTTTAATTTCTACAACCTGATTCTTTGCATTAGTAATTAGGTTATAATGATAACTAACCACCAAATCGTTCAGATCATAGTCCCCTTGTACAGGCCAATTATCTTCAAATGCAACAGTTCCAAATTGATTAATACCAGGATATTGATTGTTATAGGCACGAGTCGCATCATTAGGATATTCATCTAAAGCATCACAAACGCCATCACCATCACTATCTATTTTGGTAGCCATCGGTAAAATACCTCTACGGTTAATGGCATCTGAAGGATTAACAGTTGCATAAATAATACAGTCATTGAAATCATTATCACAACTTGCCGACTCACGATTGATATCTTCAAAACTTACCAAATAGCATTCTTTATTAGAAATAGGATCCGTGTAATCAATTAAAATGGAATGCTTTTTATTAGCAGCTAACTTTTCAGGATTCAAGTATGTATCTGTAAAATAAGCGGGACAATTAGTTTTTACATTAGCTCCTCCTTTTGTCGCATCCCAAGAATAGCCATACATTACAAATCCGATCGTCGTATCTGCTCCAAACTTTCCTAAATATACTTTATTGCCTGCCAATAATCCTCCTCCACTATTTAATAGGCTTGTATTCGGAAAAATGAAAGTAACATTTTTAATGTCGGCTAATGTTGTCGGTGGATTATTTGTAGCATACTTATAATAGCCTAGACTATTTTTATTGGCAGCACCTTCGGATACAAAAGTTATCCAAACATCTGCTGCCTGTGTAAGCACAATATTTGAAGTTGCCGAACTATTTAAATATTTTGAACTTGTAATAGATGTTATAAGACTCTTACTTTCAGGTAATGTATTGGTAATTGTTGTAAGAAAGTTTGCACTGATAATATCATTTGGAGTTACTAAATAATTGGGAGCACCCAATGAATCACATGTACCCATATAGGAAAAGATAGTCGAGGTTTTTACTCCATTGATGTCTAGAGTTCCAAGACTACGTCCATTAGAATTGACTACAACAGATCCGGAAAGCTTCGCATCGAAAGTGCCGATAACATTTCCCTTAAAACCTGAAGCACCTCCTAGTGTGCAAGTAAGATCCTTTCCTGCTAATAATACCTTAGCATTATTAATTACACCAATAAAATTAGGCGTCACAATAAATGTATCAACATTTGCAGCAACTGATACTGAATAATTGATTTTACCAGATGCATCTGTAATGGCAGTAGCAATTTTGTTGCCTTTATCGTTATTCTCAAATGAGTAAATCGAAACGGGAACGTTGGCTATTGGCTCATTAGAGGTGGTAAGCAAAGTCACATCTACATTAATTTGTTTTGTTGTGTGATAAGTAAAACCATCGGGGGCTATTTTTCCAGCAGGAATACTGCCGGGTGTATTCACACTTGTGCCTACTTTAGAACAAGCAGCAAATAGAAGTAGGCTTAAGAAAGGTATGAGTAACTTTTTCATTTGAACAAGTTTAATTTTTTAATCAGGTCGCACAAAGATGCAGCATTTGTTTAACACTTAACCCCCCTTAAACAGACTATATGTAGTATATTGACTGTTGCAACTCTTCAACAGTTCCCTTTTGCAATTAATCTGTATTAAACCATGAATATTCTATAGAACTTTCTCCAATTTACAACGACTTCAGATACAAATTATAACTTTATTTGGTTAATCAACATCGTATATTATAGGTGTAGTAAAAAGAGGACTCAAAGGTTTGTCATTTGTTTATTTGTAAATTTCGTAACTACTCTAATGGGTAATTTGGGTTAATAGAAGTTGATGAAATCTCTTTTCAAACAAATCGTTTCTACTCAATCGGATTCACATAATACAAAAGGGCTGTCTAATTAAAGACAACCCTTTTTATCAAATTAAAAAACACCCTTTCTAACTATTCATTATTTAAAAATATTATTTGTGTTCTGATAGTCTGAAGCTGTATTTTGATACCAATCAGTAAATGATGTTCCACCTGAACCTGTCCAATCAAAAAAGTGTAAGTATGCATTATAAATTGGTGTTCTTTCAGTAGGATAATTAAATGATCCTGCGAAATTGATTGCAAAAGGATAATTGTTTTTTGTTACATAATATGTTAAACCAGTAGATGCATCATCGCCTGTACCTAACAATCTTCTATCAGCAAGGTTAGTTGGAGCAAATCCTGGAAGGTGAACTTCGTAGCTTCTTCTTTTATTACTAATTAAGAACGGATTAATAGTTGCAGGGTTAAATGTAGCTTGTGGAGTAGCTAATATTATGTCAATGTGCGATGTATCTCCTGTTATTTTTGGCATGCTAACTTCTGTATTTACAAAAGGATTACCATCAGTATTATGAATCATTTGCCTTGAGCCATCAAAAGGAATAATAACTGCATTTGTTTGTCCTGCTTCCGTTCCGTTTCCATTTTGTGTTGTCAGATTATTTGCCAATCTCTGACCTGTTACAGATCCTACAACTGAATAAGCAAATGGGAACTGTACACCGAAAGCATTTTCATAAGAAGCACCCGCAGCAATTGGAGCAAAATCTCCCTTGATTTCTACTACTTGATTCCTTGCATTAGTAATCAAGTTATAATGATATTTAACTACTAAATCATTCATATCATAGTCACCTTGTGCAGGCCAATTATCTTCGAAGGCAAGTGTACCATTTACATTCAATGCAGGATAATGATTGTTGTAAGCACGATTTGCATCTTCAGGATATTCATCTAAGGCATCACAAACACCATCCCCATCAGTATCTAAAGGGGCAACTACCGATCTAATACCTGTACGATTTACGGCTTCTACAGGATTAGCTGTTGCATAAAATACGCAATCATTGAAGTCCTGATCACAATTTGATAAACTCCTATTAATATCTTCAAAACCTACTAAATACGAGTCAGCATTTGTTTTAGGGTCGGTATAATCAATCAAAACAGTATGCTTTTTAAGTGTAACATTGGTTTCAGGGTTTAAATAAGCATCAGAGAAATAAGCAGGATTAGTAGTCTTTACAGGATTAGAACCGTTAAATGCATCTGCATACAAAACAAATCCAATAGTAGTATCCGCACCAATTCTTCCTAAATAAACTTTGTTACCAGAAATAAGTCCACCTCCGCTTCCACCTAAGCTAGCATTTGCAAAAACAAAAGTGATGTCAGTTATATCAGCAACTGTTTTTGGAGGATTATTAGTAGCATATTTATAGTATCCAAAACTGTTTCTGTATCCTGCACCTTCATATACAAATGTTATCCAAACATCTGCAGTTTTTGTAAGAATGATATTTGAAACTGCATCAGAATTCAAATAAGCACCACCATTCTTTGATTTAGGCAAGTTCACACTCTCAGGTAATGAGTTAGTTAAACTCGTTAATAAATCGGCGCTAATTGCATCATTTGGTTTTGTTAAGTAACTTGGAATTCCTTGTCCATCGTAAGCACCTACATAATGGAAAGCTGTTTTAGTAGAAACTCCATTAATGTCGAATGTACCAATTTTACCATGGTTACCACTTAAATTTACAGCCACAGCTTCAGGAAGTTTTGCATCGAATGTTCCTGTTACATTACCTCTAAATCCTGTAGAACCTCCTAGTGTACAAGAAAGTGTTTTCCCGTTTAGAAAAACTTTAGCATTATTTAAAACGCCAATAAAATTAGGTGTTACTATAAATGTATCAATATAGGCAGGTACAGCTACCGAGTATTTAATTTTTCCAGTTGCATCTGTGACTGCTGTCGCAATTTTATTTCCCTTTTCATTGTTTGCATACGAAAAAATTGAAACAGGAACATTTGCAATTGGACCATCAGTATTTGTTAACAAAGTAACGTCAACGTCAATTTGTTTGGTGGTTTGATAGGCAAAACCATCAGGAGCAATTTTTCCTGCAGGAATATTTCCTCCGTTATTCATACCTGAATCATTCTTAGAACAGGCTGTAATCATTAATAAAGACGCTAAGGGTAATAGTAACTTTTTCATTGTGATTAGTTTAATTTTTTAATTTGATGGAACAAAGATGGGGTAAAAGGTAATTATAAAAAACCCCTTAAATGGGCTATATGGATAATTTGAATTAACAATACTTTGAGTAAGCTAATTTTATTGTAGTAAGGTTCAAAAAATGAAACACATTTTATGCTGATTCTTTTCTTGATGGCTCTCTTCTTAAAACTATCAAGTGTTTACACACTTCTTATTTTTTAAATGTAATGGTAAATGTAGTACCAACATTTACTTCACTTGTCACCTCAATTGAACCGCCTAATGCAGTAATTTGAGAGTGTATTAAATATAATCCAATTCCTTTACTATCGGCGTTATCATGAAATCTTTGATATAATCCAAATATCCTGTCCTTAACTCTTGCCATATTCATACCAATACCATTGTCTGAATACACCATTTTAGTTTTTCCATCCTTAGTCTTAAGGGTTTGTATTTTAACTACAGGACTTCTTTCAGGATGAGCATATTTAAAAGAGTTTGTTAAAAGATTCAAGAAAATACTTTCCAAATATGCATTATTAAAACTTACAATTTCGGCGTGAGAGAAATCAACATCAATTTTTGCATTATTAATAACTAATGTATTCGAAATAGAATTAATTACTTTATTGTAAACAAGTGATAAGCTTTGCTGCTCAACAGGAATATTTGGATTTTCCTTTATTATCAAAATGTTAATCAGGTCGTTTAAAGTATCATTCAGGTGAGTTGTAGATGTTTTAAAGGCATCAATTAAACGTAGTGTAAGTGAATCTTGTATTGTTTCTGTATTCAATAACCTACAAATTGAAACAAGATTAGTTAAGGGTGCCCGCAGATTATGCGTAGTGATATAACTAAACTGTCGAAGTTCATTATTACTAAGCAATAATTCGCTCAGTAATTTTTCACGCTCTTTTTCTGCTTCTTTTTTTATGGTAATATCCCTTTGAATGGATACCCAATGTGTATATTTCCCCTCTTTGTTGGTAACAGGAAAAATGGATATACTCGCCCAAAACGTATCACCATTCTTTTTGTAATTGATTACTTCCATGCTGCCCGACTGATAGTTGTCAATAGCATGCCTCAGCCTTGTTTGTTCTTCCCTTTGTGTGAGTGGCCCATTTAAAAATTTAAGTGATTTTCCTTTTATTTCGTTCAGACTGTATCCTGTCATTTTAGTGAAAGCGTCATTTACATAAACAATTGGAAGCCCACTCCTATTACTTTTCTTAGCTTCCCTGATGATGATTGCATCAGTTGTATTCAAGATTACCGTTTCAAATAGTCTTAGTCTTTCTTCTTCTTGTCGTTTAATAGTGATGTCTTCCATTGCGCCAATCAGTCTCACTACTCTCCCTGTTTCATTTCTGATGGCAAAAATTCTATCCAAAACAAAGGCATAAGTTCCGTCTGCTTTTTTCAGTCTATATTCTCCATCCCACCGATCTCTACCACCATTTAAAACCTCAATTTCCGACTGTTGTATCCTTTGTAAATCATCAGGATGTACATTTTGACGCCAAATATTATCTTCAATTGGTTGAAGTCCTTCTACTTCATGACCAAATATTAAGGTGAAATTATTACTCAAGAAAAAAGTATTCTGCTCAAAGTCAGCTTCCCAAATAACATCCGATGTGGCAAGAGTCGCATATTCGTAACGCTTATTACTTCTGATTAATTCTTCTGCAATTTTTTTCTTTTCCGTAATATCCTCCATAGCACCAATTAGCCGAACTACTTTTCCTTCCTCATTTTTAATGGCAAAGCTTCTATCAAAAAGGTGTGCATAAGTGCCATCAGATTTTTTTAAGCGGTATTCTCCCTGCCATCTATCTACCCCGGTCTTAACGATTTCTGCTTCTGATTGCTGAATACGAAGTAAATCTTCAGGATGTACATTTTGTCGCCAAAGATTGTTTTCTAATGGTTGAATTCCATGAACCGGATGACCAAAAATTAAACTAAAATTATTACTTAAGTAAAGGGTTTTATTCTCTAAATCTGTTTCCCAAATTACATCCGATGTAGCAAGTGTAGCATATTCATAACGTTCATTACTCTTTTTCAACTCTTCTTCAATTCTTTTCTTTTCGGTAATGTCTGTTACAAAAGCATAATTCAACTCAAGATTTGCATAATTAATATAATTAGCCTTTATTTCAACGTTAATTAATGATTGATCCTTCTTCTTCAATATAGTTTCAAAGGTCAATGTACCCGCTTTTTTTAATTCATTCCAATGAATTGGCCAATGATTTTTGTCATAGTTTAAAGCAAATTCGGGTATAGAAAGTTTTTGATACTCTTCCCTCGTATAACCCAATAATTTATGTGCAGCTTCATTAAAATCATAAAAAGAACCATCCTTATTAATCAATTGTATAGTAGTTGCTGCGTTTCTAAAAGAATAATTTACTAGTTTCAATTGCTCTTCTAGCTTTTTCTTTTCTGTTATATCCGTATAAAAAGTACAGTTTATCTCCAAGTCACCATATTGAAAAATATTTGCCCTCGCCTCAATATCCACTAATTTTCCGTCTTTTCTTTTTAGTTGAATGATTGGAGACGTATCTACACCCTCTTTAATTTCAGTCCATCGTCTTTGCCAAGCGGCAACATCATAATGTGGATTGATGTCAAAAATTGTTAAACCCTGAAATTCCTTTCTCGAATAGCCCAATAATTTACAGGTTGCGTAGTTAAAATCAAAAAAGCTACCATCTTTCCGGATATAAATCATTGGAGCAACAGCATTACGAAACGAAAAGTCAATTAATTTTAATTGTTCCTCAAGTGTACTTTTTTCAGTTATATCAGTGATGAATGTAAAATGATATTCCTCCCCATCATAAAAGAAGGGATTTGCTTTGACTTCTACATCGATTAATTTCCCATCTTTTCTTTTTAATTTGCGGGTAAATGTGATGCTTTCCTTGCCATTAAATTTATTCCAGTGTGATACCCAATTTTCAGCCGAAAAATTAATGTCAAAATCATAAATCTTCATGCTTGAAAGTTCCTCTTTCGAATATCCTAGCAAATCGACTACAGCATCATTATATCGAAATAAGCTTGCATCCTTTTTTACAAAGAAAGAGGAAGTAGAGGCATTTTTAAAGGCGAAATCGACAAATTTAAGTTTCTCAGATACTGCTTTTGTGGCTGTGATATCTTGAAGATAGGCGCAAACAGTAATAAAGTGCTCGTTTGAACCTGTTCCAATTTCAGGTCTTCCGTATCCTTTTATCCATCTGATTTCCCCATTAATAATTGCTCTGTATTCAATATCCCAAATTTGAAATTTAAAAACATCATTAATCGATTTCATCAATCGCTCAATATCATCGGGATGAACCCGAGTAAATAAGAGTGTATTATTTTCATTGACCTTTTCCCTATTAAATTCAGGAAAGTAAGTCTTCATTTCATCATTTACAAAGCCGATTTCAAACTTTCCATTCTCATAAAGGTGTATTTCAAATACCACTAAGGGAAGATTATTGGTAAACCTTTTTAAGGTATTTTCAAACAGTATTTCTTTTTTTATTGAGGTCTCACTGACATCGTTCCAATACAAAATTGCATACTCACCATCAAAACTATGACCCGTAAGCCGTACTGAAAAATTGTAAAGTTGTAGTGTTTCTTCAATTGGGGAATCCGAGCTAAAAACAATATTTATAAATGCCCCAAGTTTAGTTTTAACTTCATTAGTGTTGAAATTATATAGGTTTTGGCCAATTGTTTGGGGTATAATAAGGGATAAATATGTATCAGTTGGTCTTGAAACATATAGCACAGTCGCATTTTTATCTATTTTGGTGACTGCAGCTTTAGTCATCATTAATGAGCATTAATAAATAAATTGTAAATTTTACCTATGCAATTTATAGACTTTTGTTGAAACTCGCATATTATCATTAAAAAAATATTATTTTTTGAATAGGAAGAGCATAAGTTTGAGAATGGTTTGAGAAGTTTTAGTTTTTAGTTCATCTTACTTATTGTTACTGTATTCAATGATAAATATAATGAATATGACAAAAAAAGAAATGCATATTTGATAAATTGTAGCTTGAATCTATTTTAAATAATTGATAACTGTATCTTGATGCTCCTTTACGTTGCTTTACATACTTTTAAATACGTAATTACTGAATAATCTGGCATAAAAGAATTGATTAAAATATTATTCTCTAAATAAATCACTTGTTTGAACTATCTATCAATAACTCTAATAACTTCGCCACGCAACGATACTGCAAAGGCCTTTCCAACACCTTTTTTTTACTGGGTTTTCATCATGCCCTAAATAAAAGGTTTATGTATTTAAACATTCATTCATTTCATTTTACGGATATAATTACTCCTGCTATAGGAAAAAGTCAACTTGACTGTAGTTTGTTTAATTGGTTCCTTTTTTACACGCCTTTTTTTGTTATTACCCTAACATCATTATCAGCAATACATCCTAAGGCCTATCATTTGGTTTGCCCCTTTATCGATTTTCATCATTATAGTATTCATCCACATAAGGTAAATGTATTGTCGGAATATCTCCATAATCAGGAGTTGCCCCTCGATCAAACTTCTTTCCCATCATCATTAAAGCTCTTCTTTGCTACGGGAAATATAGAAACGCCTTAGTAGTGCAGTCATTT
Source organism: Chitinophagaceae bacterium (assembly GCA_947379895.1). Lineage (GTDB taxonomy): Bacteria > Bacteroidota > Bacteroidia > Chitinophagales > Chitinophagaceae > Parasediminibacterium. The sequence goes on from CANCPA010000134.1 coordinate 13,219, forward strand.
TTCCTCTAAATCCGAGTACTCGGACGAGTAACACTAGTATAAGGGTTTATAAACCTAGTACTAGGACTTGTAACCCTGATACTAGGACTGAAAACCCTGGTACTAGGATTGGGAATACTGGTACTAGGGTTGGGAGTACTGGTACTAGGATTGATAGTACTGGTACTAGAACTTGTAGTACTCGTACTAGGGTTGCTCGCACTGGTACTAGGGTTTCAGGGATAAATAGATATCAAATAAAAAAGGAACAAAAGGGATGAAATTGTTTTCCGTCTTTTCATGTATAAATAATTGATTGTTAATTAAAAATATTAAATTAAAAATTATGTTACCAACAAAAGAACACGAAGTGAATGAATATTGCGTTACATCAGTAAAATATTTGAT
>CANCPA010000135.1 GCA_947379895.1 Chitinophagaceae bacterium
TTGATGGATGCCTATATCAGAAAGCATTTCCCAATAAAACATTTTGATAAAGATGCTGAAATAGCAAGTAAAGGGAATATAAACGAAGAACTTTTGAATGCCCTAAAAGCAAATGACTTCTTCTTGCAACCTTTCCCTAAAAGCACAGGGCCTGAATTGTTTAGTTTAAATTACGTAGAAACAGCAAAACAAAAATCAGTGGGCGATTCGATTTCTCATGAAGATTGTTTGGCTACACTCAATAAGTTTACTGCCGATATTATAGTAGATTCCTTAAATCAGAACCTTGCAGATAAGGGGGATTATACAGTATTTACAAGCGGTGGAGGTGTGCACAATCCGCTATTGATGGAACATTTATACAATCAATTGCCTAAAGTAAAATTTAAAGGTTTTGAAGAATTAGGCATACATCCCGATGCTAAGGAAGCCGTTTTATTTGCACTATTAGCCAATGAAACACTTTGTGGTAATCCGCTTGATTACAGTAATCAAATCAGTAGTATTCCTCAAATTAGTATGGGTAAAATTAGTTTTCCTAATTAATACGGGCAATCTGAATGCTTATAACTTAAAACCTAGAACGTACTACTTAATGGCTCTCCGCCAATTGCTTTAAGTTATTTAGGTTCTTTTCCATCATCGTTCCCATAATCTTATCACTCATCATAGATGCAAATCTTTCCCACGGTAGCCATCCAATATGTTGTACAAATTGCCAATGCACAGCTGCTGTATTTTGATTAGGTTGCTGAAATATTTCAATTAAACTGTTTTGTGTACCATTATTACTGCTAATCCATTCGGCATTAATAGTCGTATCAGCTTGTTTACTTGGTTGAATAGTAACTAGCGTCTTTCCCAACTTTGCCTTCAAAGGATTCTGCATATTTACAGTGGTATCATTCAATCCATCCATCCATTTCTTCCAACCATTAATATCTTTAATCAATAAAAAGATACTGTCTTTTGGTGCTGTAATATCCACTACTCTTGATACCACAACAGTAGAAGGAAAGAGTAATCCTATAGTCGATGCTAATACAAAGAATACAACAATACTGATGAGGACGAGTTTTATAAATTTCATGATTTATGATTAAAGTTATTTTAAATGATTTAGATGATTAGTGATTGCAATAAAAAGTGTCAATTGATAGAAAATGATTCAGATTAATAGACAAAATCATCTATATCACCTCTAATCATAATTAATCATCATTCCCACTTAAATACTTTCCAAACAATAAAATAAATCAACACAGTCCAAAGGCCTAATGCCCCAATATTTTGCCAACATTCAAATATGCTTGCCCCTTCGAAGGAAATTTTTCTCATGGCAAGATTGAAGTGAGTCAACGGAAGTATTTTACAACACATCTGTAACCATTCCGGAAAGACGGATATAGAGAAGAAAGTACCGGATAATAACATCTGTGGCAAGCTGAAGATATTAATCATTAACGGTATCATCGTATCATTCTTAACGATACTTGAGAAGATAAGTCCTACTCCCATCAACATTAATAAGAATAATATACTCAGGGAAACCATCTCCACAAATGTCACTAATCCGTGTGCCAAAGTGAAGTCGATAAAGAAATGACCGACCGTAATTAGTACAAGTACATTGATTAACTGAAAGAAAATTCGACTAAATCCTATCCCTAACAAGATATTTAATCTGTTTACTGGAGTGGCATAAAAACGTTTCAATACCAATTGTTCTCGAAGATTAAAGAAGGTAAATGCAATCCCAAAGAGGGTGGAAAATAATAAGGAAAAACCAATTTGTCCGGGCAATACGAAATCAATTTGCTTGTATTCCCTAACATTATAAATGGTCTGTTTGATAGAAACCATTGAGGGCTTATTACCATTTATCTTCTTCTCTAGTTTATCCGATAGATTTTCTAACAACGGTATAAGCTGCATCATATCTAATTGACTCGCAGAGGTAGATTTGATATTTAAATTAAAATGTGGGAAACGATTAACGACAGTATCATTTGTAGAAACAACTTTTTGAATAGATAATATTCCTGAAAGCTTTCCTTTTTCCAATTCTGTCCGCATCTTAGCAGTATCGTCGAAAGATTTAATAACGATAAAGGGTTGACTCGTTATTGTCTTGTACAATATATTAGATGTGTCGCAATCAGGAGCTAAAGCAAGGTTATACTTTGTAAAGCTACCTCCGCTGAACGCTCCAAATATGAACACAAATACCAATGGAAAAATAAGACTAAATACAAATGATTGAGGATTCTTAAGGCTCGCCAAGAAACTAGCCTTTGTAATTGCACCTAATGCTTTTGATTGATTGTACTTTTTACCCATAGAGAATGTTATGCTGCAAATCTATTAGTTTATAATAGTGAATGGAAGATTTGAATGGAAAAAATGAAATTCAATTTCTAAAACTTTAGTAAAAATCTATTATAGTGTCAAAATACTTCCACGTTTATAAGAAAGTTATTTATTTATCCGAATGGCAAGTTTTACCATAAAATACAAATGTTTTTAACTAAATACCTTCAAGAAAAGAGGAGTCTAAGTTTTTTTCAACACAAAGACCTTAAGAAACTCAAAGAAAAAAAGAAACTTACAATTGCCTTAGTGTCCTTGAGTTTTTGATACTTTGTGTTAGTGAAATAAAAAAGAAAGGCAACGTCAAATGACATACTTTTGGCGACAAATGACGGAGATGAAAAAGAAAAGCACTCTCGACGAATACACTAAAATTAACCAATCAGATGAAAGTGCAGTAAGTGAACCCTTAATTGGTTACTCTCCTACAATGGCAACGCGAAATTTTGCTCCCCAAACAGGTGGTTATACCTACGCTGATTTTCAACGAATTACCAGAAAGTTACCTTTAACAATTAAAGAATGGTCACAGATACTGCATCTGTCTGAACGGACATTGCAACGATATGCACAAAACAATACAGACTTTGATGGTATTTATTCAGACCGCCTACTCCAAATCAATGATTTGTTTGAGCTTGGAATCAATACATTTGTTTCGGGAGAGGCATTCTATGATTGGTTGAAGAAGGATAAAATGATTCTTGGGTATCAACTTAATTTTTCCGCTTTATATTCATCACAAGGAATTCAATTGCTTGTCGATGAAGTTGGGCGCATTCAAATGGGCGTATATATATGATACTCTATCGCTTTGCCCCTGAACAATATGCAGAGAATATGGATGGATTGGGAGCTAGTAAATTTGGCGGCAGATGGAATAGCAAGGGATTTCCTGTCGTTTATACAAGTCTTTCCATATCGTTGTCGCTGATAGAATTATTGGTTCATCACGCATCAATAAATACAATAAAGAACAATCAGTTAATCATCTTGGAACTTCCCGACCTCTTAGATGTTTCCGAAATATTAAAAGAAGAAATGAATAGCAATTGGCAGTCTGATATAAAATATTCCCAAACATTGGGTAATCGTTTTCTTTCGTCTTCATCAGCTTTGTTATTAAAAGTACCTTCTGCCATCATTCCGCAGGAACACAATATTTTAATAAATCCAAGACATCATCAGTTTGAACAGATTAAAATAAAAGAAATTCTTTCTTTTATTTTTGATTTAAGACTTTTTTCATAATTATTTTCTTTTACAATGGCGTTAGCATATTTATTATTAGGCAGCAATTTAGGACACCGTTTCTCCTATCTACATCAAGCACAACAATTAATAGCCGAACAATGCGGCGAGATAATTAATCAATCTAGCATTTATGAAACAGCCGCGTGGGGTTTCACCAATCAACCTTCCTTTTACAATCAGGTCATAGTTATACAAACCAATATTGACCCTCAACTTTTAATGCAAACTCTTTTGGATATTGAAGAAAAGATTGGTCGGGTTCGGAAAATAAAATATGGCCCAAGAATCATTGACATAGATATTCTTTTGATTGACAATTTAATCAGTCATACTTCTATATTAAAACTACCACATCCTTTCTTACCCGAAAGACGATTTGCCCTTTTGCCACTTTCAGAAGTAGCCCCACATTTGATGCATCCAATTACAAATAAGGATATCACTCAATTATTAGATGATTGTACAGATATACTTGAAGTTAAGAAATTGGAAAATAATGATTCTATCTCCTGACATTAAGCCGATTAGGGATAATTAATCAGGAGTTGTTTAATCAAGACGACTTTCGAACCTATTATATTCTAATCAATCAATCTCATATCATTGAAAAGGACCTAATAAATCTATTCCATTGCTATCGCTGCAACATTAGTTATCAAAGAGACCTATTTTATAAGTATTGCCACAGAATAGTTTATAAATGGCCCCATTCCATAAGTATTGCAGTAGAATAGTTTAGGAATAGACCCATTCCACAAGTATTGCCGTACAATAGTTTAGGAATAGGTCCATTCTATAAGTATTGCCACAGAATACTTTACAAATAGACCTATTCCATAAGTATTCCACGCCAATAGTTACCAAATAGAAATTTTGTACTTCTGTATTGAAATAAAAGCCTTTCAATGAGACACTTAGAAGTTCTACTTTAGTTCGATTCTAGTTGATTTACATATTCCAAAGGGCAAGATTAGAAAAATTAAAATAAAAGAAAAGCATTTAGCAAGTTATTATTTAGTCTATTCAATAAATAATACCATTAAAAATAAGAATAATCGACTTTTTATGGTAAAATTGTATTTGTTTTGCAAAAAACAGGGTGCGTCAGGATGCAAACTACAAGTATTAAATATTACTTTGCAGCCCGAAACCTTTGTTTGCACTTAAAAACAGATTATATGAGAGTTGCCCTTTTTGTCCCCTGTTATGTCGATCAGTTTTACCCCTCTATTGCGATTGCAACTTTAGAATTATTAGAAAAGTTTGGCTGCACCGTTACATATCCTGCCAAACAAACCTGTTGTGGTCAGCCGATGGCTAACAGTGGTTATGAACATGAAGGGGATAGTTGCAGTAAGTTATTTACCGAAAACTTTGCAGGCTTTGATTATATCGTTTGCCCCTCGGGTAGTTGTGCCCATCATATTAAACATCATCTTCACACCGAAAAAGATAAGCCAGAAGGAGAACATATTAAAAAAACAGTCTATGAACTATGTGAGTTTTTGACTGATGTTTTAAAAGTAACTAGCTTAAAGGCAAGGTTTCCGCATAAGGTAGGTATGCATCAAAGCTGTCATGGTCAAAGAGGGATGCATTTGAGTCAGATGTCTGAATTAACTGCAGAACCATTCTCTAAACCTGGTCAACTTTTAGATATGGTAGAAGGGGTAGAACAAATAAAATTGGATAGAATTGATGAATGCTGCGGATTTGGCGGAACATTTTGTGTATTTGAAGAAGCCGTTAGTGCTAAAATGGGTAAAGATAGAGTAGCAGACCATATTCGTAATGGTGCAGAGTACATTACAGGTGCGGATATGAGCTGCCTGATGCATCTTGAGGGTATATTGAAACGGCAGAATAGCAAAACAAAAGTGATTCACATCGCAGAAATCTTAAATAATTATGAATCATAGTGATGAGTGATAAGTGAAGAGTTATGAGTCTATAAATTTTAGAGCCCATAACTATCAGCTCATCATTTTAAACAAACTCATAATTTATAATTCATAACTAATAACTAAATAGACATGCACAGTACAATTACAAATCATGCAGATGCTGCTCTAGATTTTAATGTAGATGAAGCAAGAGTAAATTGGCACGATAAAACCTTATGGTTTATCAGGGAAAAGAGAGATTTAGTTAGTCATGCAATACCGGAATGGGAACAATTAAGGGATTATGCCTCTTCGATAAAGAATAATGTACTGAGTAACCTAAGCCAATATTTGAAAGAGTTTGAAGCGAATGCAAAGGCGAATGGAGCGATTATACATTGGGCAGCAGATGCAAAGGAACACAATGCAATTATTCATGAAATATTGAAGAAACATAATATCGACCGTATGGTAAAAAGCAAGAGTATGCTTACCGAAGAGTGCGGTTTGAATGAATACCTTGAAGCAAATGGTGTGGAGGTAATTGATACTGACTTAGGAGAAAGAATTGTACAGTTAGCAAAGGAACCACCTAGTCATATTGTTTTACCATGTATTCATAAAAAGAAAGAGGAGATAGGCGAGTTATTTCATCAGTTTCTTGGAACAGAAAAAGGAGCCTCTGATCCTCAATATTTAACAGGCGTTGCGAGAAAACACCTTCGTGAAACCTTCCTTACAAGAAGAGCTGCCTTAACAGGTGTGAACTTTGCAATAGCTGAAACAGGTGAATTTGTGGTGAGTACCAATGAAGGCAATGCAGATATGGGTGCTCATTTAGCAGATGTTCATATTGCTAGTATGGGTATTGAAAAAATTCTGCCAAAGCAAAAGCACCTCGGTGTTTTTCTTCGTTTATTGGCAAGGAGCGCTACAGGGCAGCCAATTACAACTTATTCTAGTCATTTCAAGAAACCGCAGCCAAATCAGGAATTACATATTATATTGGTTGATAATGGCAGAAGTGTACATTTAGGCAAGGAAGATTTTAGAAACTCTTTGAAATGTATCCGTTGTGCAGCCTGTATGAATACCTGTCCTGTATATAGAAGAAGCGGGGGTTACAGCTATCATAATGCAGTGGCAGGGCCAATAGGTAGTATTCTTGCGCCGAATTTTGATATGAGAAAAAACAAGGACTTACCTTTTGCCTCAACCCTATGTGGAAGTTGCAGTAACGTTTGCCCTGTGAAGATTGACATACATGATCAATTGTATAAATGGAGACAAGTGTTGATGAAGGAAGGATATGGTGCACCTGCAAAAAATGCAAGTATGAAGATGATGGGATGGGTTCTTTCTTCTCCCAAAATCTATGACATATCAGGAAAGGCAGCGAGGATAGTATTGAAATATGCACCTTTTATAGTAAGTAATAAATTGAATCCTTGGTATAAACAACGAGAGATGCCTGCTCCACCGAAGGAATCATTTAAGGAATGGTATAAGAAGAATAGAAAATAGGTTGAAAGTTAAAGATTGCAGGATACAGGTTACTGGATACAGGTTACTGGATACAGGTTGCAGGTTTCTAGTAAACAGATTTTAGTATATGAAACCTATGACTTTTAACTAGAAACTAGTACCTTGTAAATAGAAACTTGTAACCAATAAAATTATTAAAATTAAATGTATTGTCATGAGCAGTAGGGAAAATATATTGAAGGAAGTAGCAAAGAATCAGCCTGCAGACAGGGCTTTACCAATCATTGATATTGCTGTTTCAACAGGATTAGATGAATGGATTCCAATCCTGAAACAAAGGCTAGAGACTTTACATGTGACGATTCATGAAGTGGCTGATTACGATGCAATAAAAGCCATCCTTAAAGAAACTGCTATTCCTCAAGAGAGGACGGTAACAACAATTGAAGAACTCTCTACCGTTTCTACCTTTATAGATGCGGTTAAAGAGGATGCACATAGCTTGGAAAACGTTGACCTAGCAATTATTCCTGCTCATTTTGGCGTGGCAGAGAATGGTGCGATGTGGGTTACGGATAGTTTGGTTCAATATAGGGTATTGCCTTTCATCACTCAGCAACTAGTTATTGTAGTTCGTCGGGAAAGCATCGTTTATAATATGCATCAGGCGTATGAAAAGATTGCAGGTACCAATTATGACTTCGGCGTATTCATTGCAGGTCCATCAAAAACAGCGGATATCGAACAATCCTTAGTTATTGGCGCACATGGCCCAAAAGGATTAACTCTATTTATATTGGGATAAGGTAATAAGTTGTTAGTACTAAGTTATAAGTTTGTGGTAATATAGGTTTTAAGATGCCGCTTTTCAAAGAAATGAAAAGCGGCATCTTACATTTTGGTCTTTTTTAAATTAAATTGAATCGTCTTCATTATTGCAGTTCTTTTGCAGTACTTTTAAATAAACTTAGTTTCATGAAATCAAATAAACTTACTCGAAATATATTAATTGCCATGTGCCTTGGACTTGCAGTTGGATATGCAATTAATCAATGGACATCTCACGATACGATTTCATCATTTGCCAAGAACATCAAGTTGCTAGGTACAATTTTCATTCGATTAGTAAAAACAATCATTGCACCGTTAGTATTTTCAACACTAGTTGTAGGCATTGCCAAGTTGGGTAATCTGAAGGCAGTAGGTCGTGTAGGTGGCAAGGCAATGTTATGGTTTTTCTCTGCTTCTTTAATGAGTTTATTGATAGGTATGTTTTTAGTAAATATATTTCATCCAGGAACTTATATTGATCTTTCACAAGCGGACAATGCGGGTCTAAAAGATTTAATGGGTAAGACATCAGAATTTTCTTTTCAGAAATTCATCGAGCATATTGTGCCTTCAAGTGCAGTTGGCGCAATGGCAGAAAACGAGATTCTGCAAATTGTTGTATTCTCAATATTCTTTGGTGTTGCCGCCGCTTCAATGGGTGATTATGCAAAGCCTGTCATTAAAACTTTAGACGTATTCTCACATATCATTCTTAAGATAGTGAACTACATCATGAAATTTGCACCTTATGCCGTTTTTGGAACTTTGGCGGCAGTGGTAGCAGAAAAAGGAATGGGTATCTTCCGATTCTACTTTATCTATTTCGGTTATTTTGCTTTCGGAATCTTCTGTTTATGGATGGTTTTATTATTTATTGGGTATTTAATTTTAGGCAAAAGGCTCTTTTCTTTATTAAAACATATTGGAAATCCCCTTTTAATTGCCTTTAGCACTACAAGTAGTGAAGCAGTTTTTCCTAAGTTAACCGAGGAATTAGAGCGTTTTGGATGCCGTAGTAATATTGTATCGTTCATCTTACCTCTAGGATATTCATTTAATCTTGATGGCAGCATGATGTATATGACTTTTGCAAGTTTAGCTATTGCACAAGCCTATGGTATACATTTAGATATTGGCACACAGATTACGATGCTATTAGTCTTAATGTTAACAAGTAAAGGGGTGGCAGGCGTACCAAGAGCATCGCTGATCATTGTATTAGCTACTTGCTCAATGTTCAAGATTCCTCCTGAAGGAGTTGCTTTGATATTGCCAATTGATCATTTTTGCGATATGATGCGTACTGCTACTAATGTTTTGGGCAATGCCTTAGCTACAAGTGCCGTAAGTAAATGGGAAGGGGCTTTGGAATAAGGAGAAAATAAATATTGAAAAATTTTTAATTCCTTTACATAATAATTACCTTTTAACTTGTTCTATAAACACATTGATTATAATATTGATTGACAAATCTATTTTGAAATTTAGTTACTCCTTAATTAATAACTCACCTTACGCAATAGATTGAATCAAATGCTTTTTGTCTTTTTTTATTTCTATTGCCACAAAGAAACTAAGTCGCAAAGGCTCTAAGTTCTTTAAAATCACTTTATTAGTATCAATACTTCACTTTTTCTTTGTGCTACTTTGAGTATTTGTGTCTTTGTGTTGAAGAATATAAATTAGACTTAATATCCTTTATTAATTGTTGCGTAAAGTGAGTTAATAATTATGATTCTCCTTATAAAACTCACCTTACATATAGATTGAATCAAATGTTTTTTTGTCTTTTTTTATTTCTATTGCCACAAAGAAACTAAGTCGCAAAGGCTCTAAGTTCTTTAAAATCACTTCATTAGTATCAATACTTCATTTTTTCTTTGTGCTACTTTGAGTATTTGTGTCCTTGTGTTGAAGAATATAAATTAGACTTAATAACCTTTATAAATTATTGCTTAAGGTGAGTAACTCATGTTACGCAGCATTTAAACACTTAATAAATATTTACCACATAGCCACAATAGGCACATAGAATTTTATTCTAGTGCAGATAAGAAAACATAGAAAAAAGTTTCACTTTTTTACACTCGAGTCTATGTGAACTTAAAGTGAAACGCTTTTAACCTTAGATATTGTTTTCTTTGTCCCTTATGTGGTAACCATTTTTTTGTAATTTTTGAACTTGCGTAAGTTGAGTAATTTACAAGAATTTTTAGAAAACATATTTGTAGCTTATTACACTACATTAGAATAGATCTCACTTGTTTCTTGCAAGTGAATTGTTTTAAATAAATGGGAAGGACGCTTTTTTATCCATTTAATAATTTTACATTTCATCAGGCTAGTCTTTAATTTAAAAAGTGAAACCCCTGTAAAAACAGGGGTCGGAACATGAGAAAATCTTACTGTAAATTTTGAAATTGATTAAGAACGCTGCAAATGTCATAGTTCAATATGACCTAAATGTTAAATAATTATGAACTTAACGTTGTCAATTTATATAGTATATCAACAGGATGTCAACAACTCTATATTATCTTATTGTTAACTTTTGCGGGTTTAGAAAAGTATACACTTATAACGCTATTTTTGCGCCCTTAAATTGAAATAAATGGGATTTAATACAATTGGTACTTTTTTCATGCCAAAGAATAAGATATTCTACGAGTTATTCGAACAGGTCGCCGATACTGTAGTTGATATGGGTACTCAATTAAAGCGAGTTGTTGCAGAGCCTGATCGTGACAAAAGGATGCCACTTATTAAAGTAGTTGAAGATCTTGAACATAAAAACGATGACCATACACATAAAATATTTACAGAATTAGGAAGGAACTTCATCACTCCATTTGATAGGGAAGACATTCACTATCTAGCCACTTCTCTTGATGATATCTGCGATTTCATTTACAGTACCGCTAAAAAAATTAATTTCTACAACATCAATCCAAACGATACAGGCATTCAAAAAATGGCCGATCTTATCTTGCAAGGATGTAGCGAAATTAAAGTTGCAGTTTATGGATTAAGAGACATGAACAATTTACGCAGAATGACAGAGGCGCTTGTTAAAGTAAATAGTCTCGAAAATCAGGCCGACGATATTTACGATATGAGTATCGAGCGTTTGTTCGAAAGCGAAGCCGACATAAAAGAACTAATTAAGAAAAGAGAGATTTATCAAGCAATGGAAATTGCAACTGATAAATGTGAAGATGCTGCAAACGTAATAGAAAGCATCATCATTAAATACTCTTAATTAATTTGTTTGAAATTGTGTTTTGTAGTCACCTTCGTTACAAATTGTATGTAGATTGATACTGCAGGATACATTAAAAATCAACAAGATTTATGCTTACTCTGCTTATAATTATAATTGGCTTAGCTTTTATATTTGATTTTATTAACGGTTTTCACGATTCCGCTAATTCAATTGCTACTATTGTTTCAACAAAAGTATTAACTCCTGTTCAGGCTGTTATTTGGGCAGCATTCTTCAATTTCGCTGCATTCTTTATTTCAAAATATATATATCACGAATTTGGAATTGGAAATACGGTGGCTAAATGGGTAAATCCTGAGTTCATAAACTTACAAGTCATTTTAGCAGGTATAATTGCCGCAATAACTTGGAATTTAGTCACTTGGTGGTTTGGTATACCTTCTAGTTCTTCACATACCCTGATGGGTGGTTTTGTAGGGGCAGCACTCGCTCATGCACACGGCTTTAGTAATGGAAAAGTTGATGTTATCAACTATGCAAAAGTAGTTCCTACCTTCCTTTTTATCTTTTTTGCACCATTGATAGGGATGATTATTGCTTTTATCATTACAATTTTAATCGCACATATTTGTAAACGTGCTAACCCGTATAAAGCGGAGAGTTGGTTTAAAAAACTTCAATTAGTGTCTAGTGCTGCTTTTAGTTTGGGACATGGAGGTAATGATGCACAAAAAGTAATGGGTATAATCGGTGCTGCGGTCATTTATTATGAGAGTAAATTAGGACAAAAGCTAACATTTAACGACTTTGTTTCACAATACGAATGGGTGCCGTTTTGTAGTTTCTTAGCTATTGCCTTAGGAACTCTAAGTGGTGGATGGAAAATTGTAAAAACAATGGGAACTAAAATTACCAAAGTAACTCCACTTGAAGGTGTTGCAGCAGAAACAGCAGGTGCAATCACGCTATTCTTGACAGAACATTTCAAAATACCGGTTTCAACAACACATACTATAACAGGTTCTATAATTGGCGTAGGTGCTACTAAGCGTTTGAGTGCAGTTCGGTGGGGTGTTACGATTAACCTTCTATGGGCATGGGTAATAACGATTCCTATTTCCGCATTGATGGCGGCATTAATTTATTATATCTTAAATATTTTCTTATAATAGTTATTTAATTAACTCGGTTCTTTGCAGCCATGTACAAAATTCTCAGGTCAATACTATTTAATTTCAATACAGAGGCTGTTCATCATTTTAGTATGAACAGCCTTTCTTTTGCTTGTAAGATTAAGTTGATTCGAAACATTATTTCCAGCAAGTTTACCGTCAATGATAAGCAATTAGAAAGGGATGTATGCGGTTTGAAATTTAGAAATCCAGTCGGCCTCGGTGCAGGATTTGATAAAAATGCTTTATACCTCACCGAATTAAAAGCATTAGGCTTCGGCTTTGTCGAAATTGGAACTGTAACACCTCGTCCTCAATCCGGAAATGATACTCCACGTCTCTTCCGCTTACCTAAGGATAAAGCTCTAATCAATAGAATGGGATTTAATAATGATGGTGTCGAAACTATTGCTAAACGTCTTGCAAAATGGAGAGAAGGAGAGGAGCTAAATATAAAAGGAAATAATACTGACGGCTTTATAATTGGAGGGAATATTGGAAAGAATAAGGTCACGCCAAACGAAGATGCATGGAAGGATTATGAAATATGTTTTAATGCTTTATTCGATACCGTCGATTATTTTGTGGTGAACGTGAGTAGTCCTAATACTCCCGGTTTGCGCGAATTGCAGGAAAAGGATGCTTTAAGGAAAATCTTGGCTAATCTACAAACAATTAATCAGGCTAAACCTCAACCTAAGCCTTTACTTTTAAAGATTGCCCCTGATTTAACGAATGAACAACTTGACGATATTGTCAGTCTTGCCTTTGAAGTGAAACTTGATGGATTAGTGGCAACCAACACAACAATTTCAAGGAATAACTTGACAACCGCAAAGGCAGAAGTCGATGTATTAGGGATGGGTGGACTAAGTGGAAAGCCTGTTACTGAAAGGAGTACTGAAGTTGTACGTTATTTAGCCAATCAATTAAAGGGACAGATTCCAATTATGGCAAGTGGTGGGATTTTTACAGGTGATGATGCAAAAGATAAATTAGCCGTAGGTGCATCTCTCGTTCAGGTATGGACGGGATTTGTCTATGAAGGGCCTGTAATAGCTAAAAATATTTGTGCGTCGCTTCTGAAATAAAAATTGTTGCCTTCAGAACAATATTTGTATAATCACTTATCAATACCCATTACTTATTAATGTGAATCAAGGGTTGAAATACGCTAGATAAGTGCCGTAGGCACGAAATATCGGTAGGAAAAAGGTGAATAATAATTGCCTAAAGTCCCGTAGGGACGACATATCATTTTAAAATGCTCAAAAGAAACACTTTTTATAGTTTCAAACGCAAATTATGTCGTACCTACGGCACTTCAAGCATTCATTTTAATATTTTACTACCAATATTTAGTACCTAACGGTACTTTCAACCCTTG